>CAZAGA010000043.1:0-16160 GCA_964484335.1 uncultured Anaerolineaceae bacterium | reverse complement strand
GCACAATTGCCGTCCGTTCTGCCTCGGTGATTGGCGTATCGAAGAAACGCTGGTAGAGGCGGGCTGCCTGCTGCGGCTCGTCTGCCAGGGCGCGGTTGTCGACCAGGTTGGTATAATCTGGTTTTTGAACCGGCTTGTAGAGCAATGGGCTTGCAACCGCCTCATATAGTTGCTGAATCGAGTTCGCTCGGGCGCTCAACATATCAAAGGCAAAAACGTACAATTCGGAGACATGCCTTACTTCCCCCTGGGCGCTAATATAGCGGAACGGGGCCAGGTAAGCATTCAGCAGGCCTTTTCGAATAGTCTCTGATTGTCCGAGCAGTGTTTTAGCTTCGTCAAGAGAAGCAGGCGGTTTTTCCAGCAATTTAAACGCCCTGGCTTGCGGCTGCTGGTTGGCCAAAGCAAACAATCCCATTACTGTCATGGTCACCACAAGCACCACAAAGGCCGGGCGAAGCCTTCCAAGCTGGATGGCTTGCTGTCGATAGACATTCCACCAGGCGCGCAGGCTGAGGAAAGGAACAGCAACTGGCGCAATCATAAACAAGGTCGAGGTGTAGGCAAATAATAGGAAACCCAGGATGCTGAACGGTAACATTAAAGGCTGGATTTCCCTAAAAAAAGTAGCCAGGTCGCGAAAGACGCTGGGGAGATTGGTGATTAAATCGAATAACCAATTACCGGCCATGACAGTTAACGGGACCGCATAAAAGAGGATCCAGACTGCGGCGTACAGGCTGGTAAGTCCCATTAGGGTTAGGCCGCCCAGGCGGGTACCTTCGGGGATCACTGCGCGTTGACCAGCCCGGCGATCGAGCAGCCACCACAAGAAGGCACTTATCCCAATCATTGCAACCAGGAATAGCAGCGAAGTGCCCGGGGTCGCCTGGCGAATAGCAAAGAAACGCAACGCCAGGACGAGCATTAGCGGACCTTCCACCACATAGCCCAAGGCAAACAACCGCTGGGGAGAACGGCGCAGAACAGTCAAACCGAGGACCACTGCGGCAACCGGAACGCAGGCTAGAAGCAAGCCATAGAGCAGAAAAGATACCGGGGTTATGCCGGTACGAACCGAGGTAAAAATCTCGGGCAGGATCACCGGTGCAAAACCAAAAGACATGAAGGCCAGGAAGATCAGGTTCCACGACCAGAAAAGGAAATATTGAAACCCCTCGAGGCGAGTAGTTTTTATCTCGGGTTTGCTAGTTGGTTGCTCCATAGGGCGCCTACCTTTGATTGAGAATGAATTAAGGATTAAGGGTATCCAAACCTTGCTGGATCGATTGACGCAAGATGATCAATAATGCGCGCAATTCTGGGCTTTTAGGATCGACCGGGGCATCAAATAAAACCGTGGACAGGACCCAGTTCTCGGGATTTGGCGAAAGATCATCCCAAATGCGAACCGAATAGTCTTCGGTAACCCGCTGGCTGGACTGCAACCAGTAAGCCGCGTTCGTGAACAGAGAGTCGGTGTGAGAATCGCCAATTGAAACCCAACGCAAGGGAAAATCAGGTGCGGCCAGAAAAGGCTGCGATTGTTTAACTTCCAGACCATACACGGTGAAACAACTTTCCGGTCGGTGATGCGCCCGCCAGGTATTACTGGAGATAAACAACATTGAACCGTGGAGACCCTGCCACTCAAAACGCCAGCGGGAGGCGATCATTGAGAGAGCGCCATGGTCCGTGAGCCAGGCCATTTCAACCTCGTCCAGGGGCCATTCTTGAAGCCTAAGCTCAACGGGAAAGCTCCACTGGCTGCCAGCCGCGCTGGCTGGCTGAGAGCGGGGAGAGTAAAGGATAACCAGGCTGAGGATGATCAACGCCAGGGCCGGCGCCAGCCAGGCGGGCCGCGGTGATGCCTGATGGGAATCCGCCGGGTATCTTGATCGAAAGCCGGACCAGCGCAGCAACCCCAGTCCTGCCAGGCAGGCAGCCATGAAGCCAACCACGCCTAGCGGGACATGAAGCATTTCAGCCAGGAGCCGCCAGCCTGCTACCTGGCCAACCAATACCAAAATGGCCACTCGAGCCAGGTTTGCCCCCAGGAGCAGCAGCGCAAATCCAAAGGCTGAAAGCAACCAACGGCGGTTAATCGGGTGTTGGTCTACCCAGGTAGCAGCCAGAAGAAAAAGGCCACCGCTCCACAGGCTTTTCACTCCACTGCATGGGTTGTCGACTTGAGAGAGACCGTTTTCAAACACCAAAATCGTATCGATTCCCAGGTGAGGCACTCCCAGGCCAACCAGTCCCTGGCTGACAATCCTGGCGGTGAGCAAGCGCAAGGGGTAACCAATAAAGGTATCAAGGTGTTCGCCAAACGGCAGCACACCAATCAGCAGGAGGCCTGCTGGAAGGCCCTGTCGCCAGGCCAGAGGGTCCATCCATAAACCGAGCAAGCCATAAGAAGCCAGACCAAACAAGCTGGTAGACAGGGTATTGATATCCAGCCAGTGCTCGGCGGCAATGAAGGCCGCTGCCCCACCCAGGCTGAGTAGTAAACCCGGCCAATGCAATTGCGGTTTTTCAAACAAAGAGAACCGGAAACCACCTCTCCGGACTTGTAGAATGATCAATGCCAGGACCGCTACGAGAACGATCTGGTTTGTGCGAAATTCTTGGCGGGTGAATAAAATCCCCAGGTAAGCATAGACTGGCCGAAAAAGCCAGGCCCAGAGCGACAGGATAACCAGATTGGTCAGGAAGGAATAAATGCTTCGCGATCGTTTATCTATACGAATGCCCAATCGAGGATTCACCGGTCCACCCGCGACCGCCTAGAAAAACGGCGAAATAGAAGACCAGGCAGGAGCAGCGCAATTATGATCCAGAACCAGGCCTGCAGCAGACTCGCTACACCAGCCGAATAAAGCTCGCTCCAGGCGGGCCAGGCGCCTGCAGATTGAGGCCATTGATCCATGGCCCCCAAAACCACCGCCAGAGTCAGGCAGCTCACCAAGGAAATCAGGCGCTGCCCATGCGCCTGGCTGCGTAAAAAGAACCAAACCCCCGCCAGCAGGCACAGTAGACTAGCGAAGGCAACATTAGGGTTGAAACCCTGGCTGCTAGACAAGAAATATAGCCCAAAAATTGCTTCGCCATAGAGAATGTAGGAGATCATCGACCAGTCTTGCCGGACACGCGCGGCGAGAGGCCGGAAACGCTTGATGAAGCCTAACAGGATCACCACAAGTAGCGTCAGGCAGAAAAGCATCAACCAGAGCAACCCTTTTGAGGCAACCTGCAACAGTAAAGCGGTGCTGTGATCCCATCTACCCAGTGAAAAACCCGAGATCAACGCTGGAGCAGCTAATCCTACCACCCATTCGAAAACCACCAGGTAGCCCGCGATGACCAAGATAATTCCAATATAAGGGACCGACCAGAGTGGAAAACCACCTAACCAACCAATAACTAGCATAAGAACCAGGAACAGGCTGACCGCTAGCCAGCCTAAGGGGGCGGGGCGCGAAGAGAATTGATCGCTGAGCAGAATACTGGCTGGCAACAAGAATATCAACAAAGTCAGCAGGAGCTCCCTCCAGTTCCAATCAAAGGACAAGTCTTGACCGACAGATAACAGGTCAGGCTGCGAAACATTGATAGCAATTGGTTTACGGACTCGAAGCAAAGCAGCCGGCAAGCTAATCAACTCCAACAAGCACAAGCTAATCAAAGCCAGTGGGCTGCGTTGAATAGCATCGCGGGCAGCCTGCTCAAATACTTCACCCATTTCATCGGCGAATTCTGACCGGAAGCCGCGCGGGTAGAGCGCAATCATCGCTTTATAGAAACCGGTCAACCAGTGAAGGATCATACCTGCTCCAATACAGGGCATGACAATCGATGACGTTTAGAGGCGATCACCCAGGGCGCGCAGGTTGGCAGCGCTGACCAGGGTTTGCAGGCGCAGAATTTCATTTTCCAGAGTCTGCTGGCCCAAACTTGAAAGGCGATAGGCTTTACGCCCACGCCCATCTTCCTGCCCGTGCGGATCCCCACTACGCTCAATCCAGCCCAAATCCAACAGCCTTTTAAGGGCGGTATAAAGCGTCCCCGTACTCAAGAGAACTCTGCCCTGGCTGAGCTGGCGGACATCTTTCATAATCAAGTAACCATGGCGGGGGCCAGGCGAGAGGCTGAGCAAGATGAAATACGTTGTCTCAGTTAAAGGAAAATTGGTGGTAGGATTTTCTTCCATTACACGCCTATATGTCGCTCTTCGATATGTAATATTTCTACATATTACCGAAAGAAGGACCTGCTGTCAAGGTTTATTCATCAATTTCACCAAGAATTTAGGATTACTTCATCTAGCTTCCGAGTGAATTCGTATTCCCTGACCATTCGATGGATTGAGCGCATAAAGGGGTATAAAAGAGTGTCTTCTTCTATGAACGGAACCTCGCGACGGATTAAATCATATACGAGGGCCGTGCCGCGCCCCAGGCAAGCCTGTTGACCCAGCTCCTGGCGGCGGAAATCAATTCCTTGCGCTGCAGCCATCAACTCGATGGAAAGAATATGCTCAACATTTTCAAGAATTTTAGCGGTGTGCAGGGCAGCCGTTACACCCATGCTGACGTGGTCTTCCACATTTGCCGAAGAGGGTATGGTATCTACGCTGGCTGGATGGGCAAGTACCTTATTCTCAGCCACCAGGGCTGCAGCCGTGTATTGGGTGATCATGAAGCCCGAATTCAAACCGCCCTGGCGGGTCAGGAAAGCCGGAAGGACGTGGGCGTTGCTGGCCTCATCAGTCAGGCGCATGATCCGCCGCTCAGAGATGCTGCCTAACTCAGCCAGGCCAATGCCCAGGTAGTCCATGGCAATAGCCAGCGGTTCGCCATGAAAGTTCCCACCTGAAAGTACAGTGATCTCGGCGGTGTCATCATCAATGAAAATGAGTGGATTGTCGGTTACGGCGTTCAATTCCAGGTCGATAACCCACCTGGCATAGTTGATCGAATCACGCGCCGCGCCATGGACCTGGGGCATACAGCGCAGCGTATAAGCATCCTGGACATTGGCTGGGTCATGGTGACGGGTAAAATCACTTCCTTCGACCAGAGCGCGCAAATACGCGGCGCAATTGGCCTGCTGGGGGTGCGGGCGGAGCGCCTGAATGCGTTCATCAAAGGCCAGCGGGGTACCATTCAGGGCCTCCAGGCTCAACGCGCCAGCGATATCGGCAAGTTGGCCAAGCTGGCGGGCGCGCCATACGTTTAACACCCCCAAAGCGCACATCACCGCAGTGCCATTGGTTAAGGCCAGGCCTTCCTTGGCGATCAAACGAGCTGGCTCCAGTCCAGCCTGTTGTAAAGCCTCCCCGCCCTGGATTACTCGACCCTGGTACTCGGCTTCTCCTTCGCCAATCATTGGCAGAGCCATGTGGGCTAAGGGAGCGAGGTCGCCGCTGGCGCCCAAAGACCCGGTTCGAGGAATGACCGGGTGGATGCCGCGGTTAAGCATCTCCAGAAGCAGGTCGAGGGTTGCTGGTCGGATTCCGGAATGACCGCGCGCCAGGGTATTGGCACGGATCAACATGATTGCCCGAGTGGTTGGAATATCAAACAGCTCTCCCACCCCGACGGCATGACTGACCAGGATGTTGTGCTGGAGCAACTCAACCTGATCCGGAGGAATCAGGCGATCTTTAAATGCACCAAATCCGGTCGAAATCCCATATGCCACCTCGCCACGCTGGATCAAAGTTTGAACGGCTGCCGCAGCCCGCTCGATTTGACTCCGAGCCTCAGGGCTAATTTCCAGGCGCGGCTGACCTGGAGCGCCATAGGCAACTTTTACAACCTGATCCATTGTTAGCAGTTCACCATTGAGGGCAATAACGTTTTCCATGAATCCTCCGTGTTCAAAGGATGATTTCATCCTGCGATTACTTGACTTTATATTTGAATGATACTACACTGCCATAGAAAACCTATCCCAAGGAGCGAATTATGAAACGAATTATTCATGCCCCCATCGGCCTCGAATTGCACTGCAAGAACTGGCAAATTGAAGCCGCGTACCGGATGCTTCAGAATAATCTGGATCCGCAGGTAGCCTTTGACCCGGATCACCTAATTGTGTACGGGGGGCGCGGCAGGGCAGCGCGCAATTGGGAAGCCTTCGATGCAATCCTTCAATCCTTGGTCAATCTGGAACCGGATGAAACCTTGATGGTCCAATCCGGCAAGCCGGTTGCTGTCTTTCGCACCCATACCGATGCGCCGCGCGTATTGATCGCCAACAGCAATATCGTGCCGCATTGGGCAACCCAGGAAAACTTCGACAAGTGGGAACGCGAGGGGTTGATCATGTACGGCCAGATGACGGCTGGAAGCTGGATCTACATCGGCACCCAGGGCATTTTACAAGGCACCTATGAAACCTTTGGCGCGCTGGCACGCCATCAAGGTTGGGGGTCCTTGAAAGGCAAGCTGGTGGTGACTGCCGGGTTGGGTGAAATGGGCGGTGCACAACCTTTAGCGATTACGATGAATGAAGGTGTGGGCGTTTTGGTGGAAATTGACCCCTGGCGGGCTGAACGACGGCTGGCGCTCCGCCAGGTGGATGCGGTCAGCGATAATATTGAAGAGGCGATGACCCTGGCAGAAGAAGCCCAACGCGCCCTACGGCCAATGTCGATTGCATTGATTGGCAACGCATCCGAAGTCCTGCCTGAATTACTCCTGCGCGGGGTGGTGCCCGACGTGGTTACCGATCAGACTTCAGCCCACGATGTGATGTATGGCTATATTCCCAGTGGATTGACCCTGGAGGCAGCCAAGGTATTACGTGAGAGCGATCCCGAGGCTTACAAACAGCGCGCGATGGAATCGATGGCCAAGCATGTCGAGACCATGCTGGCCTGGCAGAAAAAAGGCAGTATTGTTTTTGACTATGGAAACAACCTGCGCCAGCGCGCATTCGATTATGGCGTTAAGAATGCTTTCGATTACCCTGGCTTTGTTCCAGCCTATGTTCGCCCATTATTCTGCGAAGGGAAGGGTCCATTCCGCTGGGTGGCGCTGTCCGGAGATCCGGAAGATATCTATGCCACCGACCGGGCGGTATTGGAATTATTCCCCGATGATGAGCACCTGCGGCGCTGGCTGACAATGGCTCAAAAGCAGGTCGCCTTTCAGGGGTTGCCAGCACGGATCTGCTGGCTAGGTTACGGTGAACGGGCCCGGGCAGGACTAAGGTTTAATGAAATGGTTGCGAGCGGCGAATTGAAAGCCCCAATTGTGATCGGGCGTGATCACCTCGATTCTGGCTCGGTCGCCAGCCCGAACCGGGAAACTGAGGGGATGCGGGATGGCTCAGATGCGATCGCCGATTGGCCGCTGCTGAATGCGATGGTTAACGCTGTCGGTGGAGCAACCTGGGTAAGCATCCATCATGGCGGCGGGGTTGGGATCGGTTACAGCATCCATGCCGGCCAGGTGATTGTCGCCGATGGGACCCCGGAGGCGGCCCGAAGGTTGGAGCGAGTACTGACGACTGACCCAGGTATGGGCGTAGCCCGGCATGTCGATGCTGGCTACCCAGAGGCAATCCAGTTTGCGAAGGAGCAGGGGATCAAGATTCCAATGCTAACCTAGGTGAGCGGGGAAATTCATCCAACAAAAATCGGTCGCCAGGCGACCGATTTTTATTGGATGGATCTCCATAGTTAAGGCTCTAAATACTGGCGGAAGAAACCGACAATCCGGTTGTAGCAGTCCACCTTGTTGGGAAACTTGATCACGTCATGCCCCTCATCGTGGTAAACGACATAATCCACCTGCTTGCCGGCAGACCGCAGGTTCTCAACCACATCGCGCGATTCGGGTTCGACCACGCGCGGGTCGTTTGCCCCCTGCATCACCAACAGCGGGCAAGCCAGGTTCGCCAGGTGGGTGCTGGGCGAGCGATCCGTTAGGAAGTCGCGATCCTTGTCCGGTTCGCCGATGGCCTGGTAGAAATAAGTTTTCCAGGTCTCGGGCAAGCGTTCCATGAAGGAAAACAAATTGTAAGGCCCGAACATATCGACGGCCGCTTTCCAAAGCTCAGGATGGCGCCCCACCAGGGTCAGGGTCATATAGCCGCCATAAGAGCGGCCCATCAAACCCACACGGCGCATATCCAGGCGTTCATCCTGCTTGAGTAGCTCGTAAGCAGCGATGTGATCGAGGCGATCCAGCCCGCCCCAATCGTGATCCACGCGTTTCATGTAGGACATGCCATAGCCACTGCTGCCGCGCACATTCGGCACCCAAACCGCAAAGCCATTCAGGGTGAAAAACTGGATCAGCGGCATGGAAAACCAGGTGAAATCGGGTCGTTCCTGGCTCTGCGGCCCACCATGGATATAGAAGATGACCGGCCGCGGGCCAACAAAGCCCAACTCAGCAGCTGGAAGGTACAAACGCGAAGAGATGCGCAGCCCATCGTGGCTGGTGTATGGGTAATCTTGGCCAGATGAAAGCAGGTGGGATGGGATTCCCAGGACGCGCTCATTGGTTTGCTGCTGGAGTGCACCGGATGGATCCAACAGGTAGATTTGTGAAGGCGAGGTAGCTGTCGAAAAGGAAATCACGAAACGGCCGGTCGCCTTTTCATAATCCAGGGATTCCAGGACCCCGCTGCTTAACTCGCCCATTCCAACCAAAGCTCGCTGGATGGTCATGCGCCGGCTTGCCTCATCAAATAGGCCTTCATAAACCCAGGAGCTGCCGTCAATATTATATGATATCGTATACCGGTTGCCAAACAAATGCGCCAGGCCGGTCATCTCACCCACGCCTTGGTGCAACAGACCCTCAACAGCCACCGCTTCAACCAGATCTGGCCGGTTTAGCTCGAAATAACCGAGGCTATAGTGGTCATCGATAATGGAGTGGACCATGAGCAAGCCATTGTCAACGGTGAGGTGGCAGGCGCCAATCCCGTTCGGGGCAACCGTTTCGCCTGGCTGGCGCTTGTCAATCGGCTTGCCAAACAGCAAACGACGTTCCTGAGCACCTTCTTCCCAGATATAAAGGACGATATCCCCGGCGGTGTAGCTCTCCAGGGTGACTGCCAGGGAAAAACTCTCGTTCTGGGCGATAGGGAAATTCCCGTAAATACTGCCCCCCATTTCAACACTATCGAGCGTGGACAGATTCACCCGGTAGCTCTGATAGACCGGACTCTTGCGAGGATCGACCGAAAAGAAGGCTAGATGGCTTTCGAGATCGCACTCACCCAGAAACATCTGCTGACCGGCGAAGCGCTCGCCGAACACCGGTTCTGGAAGACCTCCATCGATCGGCAGAAAAAAAGCCTGGTAGTTTTCATCCCCATCCTTGTCCAGCATGAGCACAATCTTCCCAAGCCCAGGCAAGACGCGGTAAGGGTAACCATTCATTAGGTGTGGATTGGGCAGGGCAATATTCGGCGGAATCAGCAGCTCAGGAACGCTACCGCCGACGCGCATCCGGTACAGGCTCAACCGTCCAGACAAGTCACTGATGAAGTAGATCCAATTTCCAACCACCTGAGGCTGGACAAATTGGCGAGCCGACAACAAAGATTCGATCCGATACTGATTCATGATTCACCTCTTTAGGAAAAGATCAAACTCTTTTATACCATAAGAGGTATTAAAATAAGACATTCTCAACTAATGAAACCAGGTACTCACGGATATGAAAAGTAAAAATCGATTGAATCTAGTAACCCTGCTTAGCTTGCTGATCTTTTCGATCGGGGCGCTAAGCGGAATCCTGTTCAACGGGATGGCCGTCTGGGCAGATTTTGAAGCATCTTTATTCGACTCTTCCCTGACTGCCGACCGGACCATGAGCGAGCTAAGCTGCCCGATTTTTATCGGCAAGAACGAAACTGGACGCATACAAACGCGCGTGAGCAACAGCCTGGATCGGCCGATCGCGCCGTTGGTACGTGGTCACATTAGCGAGGGATTGGTCACCCTTCGACGGCAAGTTGATTTCAAACCCAGCCTGGCGCCAGGGGAAACAAAAACCGTTGAATGGGAGGTCGCACCAGAAGATGCAGTCTGGAATCGCTTCATCTTATTTCGAGCCTTCCAGTTCGCGGTTTATCCGCAAGCCAGCCGGACAGGATCCTGTGGGGTAATTTCGACCACCCTGCCCATCAGCGGGAATTGGCTGACCGGACTGGTGGTGGCGATCAGCCTGGCCGGAACAGGCGGTGGGTTGTGGCTGTGGTCACTGCAAATGCGAAAGCAAGCAGAACAACGGCGTGAAATCTGGTTCGCAATGATAGGCCTCTCAGCAGCCAGCCTGTTAGGGATCATCGCCACACTGGCTTCTCAAATGATCCCTGGACTACTGATTTTCGTGGTCTCTGTACTACTGATCATCGTCCTATTGGCCTTCTTTTCATCGCGCTAATGGGCTTGTTTTAAGCATTAACGACAATCTGGGATTCCTTTAATCGGCTTACCAGGCCCGCATTAAGAAGCATTAACCCGGTCAGGAGCAACAGGGAGAGGGTGAAACTGCCATCCGCCAGGCGTAAGGCTTCCATGGCATAGATAAACACCACCGAGACCTGCCCCGCCAGGGCCAGCATCCCATTTGACGTTCCTTCCGGCACCGGGAAAGTGAGCTCAGCCGCGTACTGGTAACCGATCGGCGCAATCCCGATCAACATAAAACCAAACTCAAAGGCGCTGAGCATCAGCCAGCCATAATTCAAGCTGAAGGTCATACCGAGTAGCCCTGGCAGACAACCCAAAACGCCCAAAAGCAGAAACGGCTTCCGCTGACGGAGACGGTCGGAAATACCCGGCAGAATGATTGCCCCCAGGATACCACCGAGGAGCAGCAAGCCTCCCAGCACCCCGGCCTGATCCGGAGTGAAACCGCGCGGCCGGACGATCCCTTCCAACCAGGTTGACAAACCATTAAATATTCCATTCGCGACCAGGAAAACCCCCATCAGGACCCAAAACGGCGCACTACGCAGCAACGATCGCAGGCCAACCAACATTAAAGAGCGTGCTTCCATCTCTGGAGGGCAGGGAGGAGTTGGCGGCGCTTCACGCGCCAGTAAAATAAAAAGGAGCGCTGAAATTGCCGCAGCAAATCCATAGCGCAGTAGCGCACCCGGTATACCCACCGATTCAATTAGCAGTGGGGTTAAAGCAAGCCCGATGCCCGTTCCGATAAAGTTGCCGACTGCAGCGAGGCCGGTAGCAGTTGCCCGTTCTTGAATAGGAAACCAGCGCGCGGCTACCTTGGTCCAGGAATTGAGAAAGAACGGCTGAGAAAGCGCTATTCCGATCGTCGTGAGCAACAGGAATGGGTATTGGTCGCCAACCAGGCCACGCCAGACGCCAAATATTGCCATCAAGATCGAGCCGGCGCTGACTGTCTTGTAGAACCCCCAGGAATCAATCATCCAGGAGACTGGCAGCGAGAGGGGGATATAGACAATCATAAATGACATCGAGAGCAAGCCGATTTGTAGGTCGCTAACCCGATAGAACTGAGCGGCAGGCAGGGTGATCGAGCCAAAGCTGATCCAGAGCACCTGGATGGTAATGTTGACCAGCATGAAAACAGCCAGGACAACCCAGCGATAGGGGTAAACGCGGAAACTGTTCAATGGCATCTCAAACTCCTGGATAAACCGGCAGGGGAAAAAACTGGCTCAACTTTTTCGCGGTCGAAGATATTTCCCGCTATTTTATCTCAGTCTGGGAAGCAGGCAAGATTTATTTTGAGCAGAGACGCGTTGGTTATCTTGAATTTTCTTAACGACCTTTCTTGACCAACGGAAGCCCCACACGATAGAGCGTTCCACCTTGAACAGCTAATTTCAAGATGGTTGCATCGGTAGCACCTTGATAAGATTGGAAAGCGCCCAAGGTCGGCCAGCCTGGGCTAGCGGTCATGCCTGCACCAACAATCGCAAGCCCAGCGCTATCTAAGGATCGCAGACCTGCTCCCGCAGTAAAGCTACTATAGATCAGACCAGACAAATCATCCTTTAAGATCACTAAGACATTATCCTGCTCAGAACCCAAAGCCTGGGCCCCTGCGGTAAGCGGAAAATCTGTCGAGCTTGATTGTCCGGTGATAACAATATTGCCATAATAATCGGTTGCAATTCCTTCTGCGTTGTTATCAGCCTTGCTGCCGCCAAGATACGTACTGGCCAACAGCTGCTTACCATCACTGGAAATCTTGGTCACGAACAGGTCACCATCCAGGTTTGGATCCCCCGTGTTCCCACCTCGGAAGTTCGGCTGAAAGGCGGTTTTTGAGACCGGGTAATCTTGTGAGCGAGTGCTTCCAGAGACGATCGGATTCCCTGCCAGGTCCAACCAGAGATTATGGGTGCCTGCAGCAAAATCATCCCCCGATCCGCCGATATAAGTGGCAAATAATAGCTGCTTTCCATCTGGCGCGATCCGGACCAGGTATGTATCCTTGCCTCCGTTGTAGCTGGGATCATAAGCATTGACAACGGGTGCATTCTGCGACTCGCTGGTCGTCATTGCATAGACACTTCGATCCGGCGCAACGCGCAATGAATTACTATTCTGTTCGAAACCTGAGCCACCCAGATAGCTTGCCCACAAGATCTGCTTGCCATCAGGGCTGATCTTCGCCACCAGGGCATCTTCGCTTCCATACGGCGTGCTACGATATCCAAGGTTCAAGCCGCTGGCAATCGCTGCTGAAACTGTACTTCCGGGTTGGTAACCGCCAATCACGTAAACATTACCACTTAAATCCAGGTCAATATCTCGCAATGCATTGGCTTCAGAGGTACCAAAATAGGAAGACCAGATCACCTGCGAGGCATCGGGGGAAAGCTTGATCACGATGCCATCTTGATTTCCATATAAATTATTCCAACCACCCATGAAATTTGGCTGGAAGGTTCCCTGGGTAATGGTGGGAAAATCACAGCCAGCCCGCCCAGCGACATAAACATAGCCCCATGGATCCACTTCAACCGCGTAGGCTTTGTCATAACATGGCCCACCTAGTAACGTCGACCAGATGATTTTGCCATCCGGGCTGAGCTTGGTAATGAACATGTCCATATTTTGAACTCCATCAGGGTTATCCGCTTGATTGTGAAGCGGCTGGATCACACCTGGAGTGGTTGGAAAAGGTGTGCTACCCGGTAAACCTGAGCGAGTTCCGCCGACCAGGTAAATATTCCCATTCGGGTCGAGGGTCACATCTCGAGCCTCATCATACCCACTGCCTCCGGCTGGGGAAGAAAACACCCGAGGATAGGTGAGCGTAGTTTCAGAAGCTGCCCAAAAAATCAGGAGTGGGAGGAGCAAGAAGGTAGCCGTTCGGGTTTGCATCACATTTAAGAATCGCAAGATTAGAACCTCCACCAAGAAATCACCCCCGCATTATACAACAAAAATTTCAATTATTATAATTTTAACAATTTCAGTTTCGTTTCAGGATAAGTTTGGGGGAGGTCACCAGGGAAGAAGCGGTTTTAGATAGAGCCTTGGATCACACCAACCAAGGTCTCTTGCGCAGCAAGTTTAAGCAAGCTAGCAGGCGCCTTCCGGGGCAATTCAGCCGGAAAGGCAACCAGTTTCAACCGGCCAAAATTTGTGATCACCCAGGCAGAGCCGTTTCTTAAGACAATCGGTGGTAAGAAACCCGCAATGGGGAAATTACGCCGGATATAGACGCCCCGCTGCCCTGCAGGGAGCCCAACAGGTAGATCGGCCGGGTCGAATCCAATCAAGGTTGCGTTAGCGCTGAGTAGACCCAGAGGCTCGCCAACAGGAACAGCTAGAGCCGCTCGCAGCCACTCGTGGCTGCGTAAGCGGAGCAGGTCATATGGTTGAATGCTCAGATCGCCAATGGTTGCCCGGGCAGCTCGACCATGGTCACTACCAGCAATTAACCACCAAGCAGGCCTGGCTGGAAACAAGAATTGGGGTAAACCAGTATAGCGACGTTCAAGCTGAAAAAACGGCCGCCTGGAAATCGAATCAGCCAGCAAGGCCGCGTCAAAAGCCCGAGCCTGAGCAGAGGCGGTGATCATACATACCTGCAATCCCGCCACGCTGGATGGCTGCCAAACCATTAAGGCGTTAATCGTCTCGCCCACATCCAGGGGCAGCGAGTGTAGAATTCCTTCGGGATCAGATTGCTGGGCCAGATACGCATCTCGAACCGGGATTGAAATGCACTTGTACCGGCTGCTAATCAGAAGCAAGTGCTCATCCAGGGAAGCCAGGGTGAATTGACTTTTAAGTGGAATAGGCAGAAGGTGTGGAAACCAACTGGTTAAGGAAATTTCCCCAAACCGGTCAATTCCAAACGCGGTCCGGTCGTGCGAATCATCTACCGGGTCGCTGGCAAAGAAATCCAAAGGGAGTCCAGCCGCGTAAAGACCCTGGGGACTCAAGGTAAAGCAAACCCGCTCAGGCAGGTGGGCTGGCTCGAGCCGGGCTTGCTGCCGGACGTGCAGGCGGCGGAATACCAGGTCCAGATCGACAGGCTGAGCGCCTTGGGCAGGCAGTTCGAGCTTGTCAGGCTGGTCGATCTCCAGGCTGGCTGGAAGGACTTCCTGCTTGGAAGCGCGTTCTGATGAGCGTTCTACCGATTGAGGCGTAAAAGCGGGAAGATCAACCTTTCCGGAGGCTAATTGTTGGCCGCGAATCGCCAATCCCGCGGTGACGCTGCTAAAAATGTCGATCGCGTGGATCTTCTCATAACCAAACATCTCTCCTAGGAGGTCAACGAATAACGGGATTTGGGAAGAGCCGCCGGTGCGAATGATGCGGTCGATCCGAGTGGCTTTTATCCCAGCCCGTTCCACAGTCGCCTGAAGCTCCTGGCGGATTGCTTCCACATCTTGGGCGATAGCGCGCTCAAAGGTGACTCGAGATACCTGCTCGTGGAAGGAGAAATCGGGAGTGTTCACTTCGAGGCGAGTGAGGTAATCCTGGGACAGCCGGCGTTTGGCCCGCTCCACCAGATCAAAAATCATGAGTGCGTAGTTCGAGGAGACAACCTTTAGCAGAGCATGGGTTTTCTCTGGCTCAAGCGAGCCCGAATGGATTTGTTGAAGCATTTCCAGGTTCTGAGGCGTGTTCAAGGACAGGATTTCAGGTGGCTGGGAAAGAGTATCGAAAATATGGGCCGGGATTGGGCGGCGAACTTTGTTTGAAAAATACTCGCCACCCTCGCCGAGATGACGGGGGATGGTCACCCGGAACAAGCGCTGATCAAAGACATCCCCGGCGATTGGGACGCCGCCAGTAGCCAGTACCCGCTGTGCGCCGCGGCCGCCAACCTGCATAATCGTAAAGTCTAATGTACCCCCCCCAAAGTCGAACACCAGGATAGTCTCGCGATGAGCAAGGTTTTGAGCATACGCCAATGCCGCGGCCACCGGCTCAAGCTCAAGAAAGACCCGCTCAAAACCTACTTTGAAGGCCGCATCAAGCAGGCGGCTCTCGGCGATCTTATCTTCAACTGGATCGGTAGAAAAATGGACTGGCCGGCCAAGAACCACATCCTTTACCGGCCAGCCAAGCTGCTGCTCGATTTGAAGGCGCATACCCATCAAGAAGATCGCTACCAAGTCACTGGGATTGAACCACGCGCCTCGGAAGGCCGTGCCAAAGTACTCACGGCTGCGTAGAGCAGTTTTTATCGAAGTGAACAGACGACCTGGCGAGAATTCATCCTCATAGGTATATACATCGCGGTAAAAGACCGGCAATTCCGCAAAGATCTGAATAATTTCACCAATCCAGACTTTGCGGAAGCGGGTCGGACGACCAATGTTTTGATCGAAATAAGAATTTATCGCCCCACTACCCAGGAAATAATCCCCGGTTCGGGTCATGTAGATTGCAGAGCAGCAAATTTCCGGATTCGGCGCAACCGGATCGAGCGCCAATAGCCGGATGCGCTGGCCATCCAGGAAACCCGCGCCTGTATTTGTGGTGCCAAAATCCATGCCAACAATTGTCATGGATAGTCAGCGCGAGCTAACGTGCTAGGATTTGAGAAGGAGGACAAGATGCTACTTCTGGCCCAGGTTATTCAGGCTGCCCAGACCTTTAATCACTCGGTCGACCTTTGGGTCACCATAATAATTAACTGAGCCCGCGCCAGAAATTTCCACAT
>CAZAGA010000042.1:0-16164 GCA_964484335.1 uncultured Anaerolineaceae bacterium | reverse complement strand
GATCCCGCAAAGGCGGTTGCGCATGGTTAAATTTTAGCACAGGTTACCCTGCCCGGCCCAATCGCCGGCCAGGGCAGAGGCCTGCTTACTCCCATTCGATCGTGGCGGGTGGTTTGCTGGTGATATCGTAGACTACCCGGTTGACGCCGGAGACCTCATTGACAATCCGGTTGGCCGTTCGGGCCAGCAAGTCCTCAGGCAGGCGAGCCCAATCGGCGGTCATAAAATCCTCGGTGGTTACGGCCCGCAGTGCAACGACTTCCTGGTAAGTACGCTGGTCTCCCATCACGCCGACGGTCTGGACGGGCAGGAGTACCGCAAAGGCCTGGGACACGCGCAGGGAATGGAGCGGCTCGGCGACCATCCGCCGGGTATTCAGCAGGCCGGCGGAGGTGAGCTCGCCGGTAAAGATGGCATCGGCAGCGCGCAGGCGCTCCAGGCGCTCCAGAGTGATCTCTCCCAGGCAGCGGACGGCCAAACCCGGCCCGGGAAAGGGCTGGCGCCAGACCAGCTCATCGGGCAGTCCCAACGCACTGCCGACAATTCGAACCTCATCCTTGAATAAAAAGCGCAGTGGTTCGACCAGCTCAAAATGCATTTTTTCAGGCAGGCCGCCCACGTTGTGATGGGTCTTGATCCGGTGGGCTTTGGCGCGCTCCGGCGCGCTGGATTCGACCACGTCTGGGTAGATCGTTCCTTGGACCAGGAATCGCCGCCTGGCCTCCAGGAAGCCAAGCTGGCGGGCCTGTTCCTCAAAGATTCGGATGAAAAGCTCACCGATGATCCGGCGCTTCTGTTCCGGCTCGGTGACGCCGTGCAGCGCCTGCATAAAGCGGTCGACGGCATTAACCGTGATCAGCTCAACGCCCAGTTGGTCCTGCAGGGCAGCCTGGACCTGTTGGCTTTCCCCCTGGCGGAGCATGCCGGTATTCACGAAGACGGCGACCAATTGCTCGCCGACGGCGCGCTGGAGCATGGCGGTGGCGACGCTCGAGTCCACCCCACCGCTGACAGCGGAGAGGACTGGCGAATCGCCTACTTGCTGGCGAATGCGCTCAATGCTAGTCGTGATGATTGATTCAGGCGTCCAATCTGGCCTGGCCCGGCAGACGCCCAGGATGAACCGGCGTAGGATATCCAGGCCATTTGGGGTGTGGTGGACCTCGGGATGGAACTGCAAGCCGAAATAACCTCGCTTCAAATCCCCCATGGCGGCGATTGGGGAATTGTCGCTCTGGGCCAGGATTTGAAAGTTATCGGGCAGCGTCTCAATCCGGTCGCCGTGCGACATCCATACTCGCTGGGGCTGGCTGGGCAGGATGGGATTATTTCTCAGCACTTCGAGCTGGGCTGGGCCAAATTCTCGGTCGAAAGATGCGCCAACCCGCCCGCCCAAGGCATGGGTCAGGGCTTGCATGCCGTAACAAATCCCCAATACCGGCAGGCCACTCTCCAGGACATAGGCAGGGATTTGCGGCGCGCCGGGTTCATACACGGAGGCTGGCCCCCCAGACAGGATAAAGCCCAGCGGTTGGATCGCCAGGACTTTCTCTACCGGGGCGTCCCACGGGAATAGCTCGCTGTAGACCTGGATTTCACGCACTCGCCGGGCGATGAGCTGCGAGTACTGTGAGCCGAAATCGAGGATGGCAATTGAGGGGGTCATTCCTTCTCCAGGAAGCTGATCTGGTCACCTTCCATGCTGGTAATCATCGCCAGCGATTCAACCGGCACGCCGAGATATGCCAGGGCATCGCGGCCGCCTTCGAAGGTCTTCTCGATCAGCGCCCCGATCCCAACGATGGTCGCCCCGGCCGTCTGCGCCAGGCGCACCAGCCCCAGGATGGTTGCCCCGGTGGCCAAAAAGTCGTCGATAATCAGCACTTTTTCGCCGCCCGCCAGGTACTCCGGCGAAACGATCAACTCGACTGTCCGCCCTTTGGTGTGCGAAGGCGTCAGGGTTAAGAAAACCTGGTCGGGCATGGTGATCGGTTTTTGCTTGCGGGCATAAACTACCGGCAGCCCGAGGTGAAAGGCAGTGGTCAGCGCTGGGGCAATGCCAGAAATCTCCGCAGTCAAGATTTTCGTCGCGCCGACGGTTTTGAATCGGCGGGCAAACTCACGTCCACAGGCGTCCATCAGCGCCGGGTCCACCTGGTGGTTGATAAAGCTATCTACTTTTAGAATTCCATTTCCCAAATTTTTCCCGTCAGCCAGGATTCGCTCCCTTAAGATACGCATGTTTCCCTCCCGAAACAAAATTGACCTGATCGATCCACCTCAGGCAGGTCTTGATTTCTAATTTTGATGAGACTGATTATAAAGGATGATGCTTTATCGGGATGATCAATCTTTTCCCGTTGGTTCATTTAGATTTATGCTAATTTTACATAAACACCGGGATTTTTCTGGCATACTACCGGGTAATCAAGGTATACTTCGTTCAATTAACGGTTTAATTGTTATTAATTTCACAATAAAACGGATCAGTCCAAAGAGGGAATTCCATGCAAACCAATATCGCCATTGTTGGGCTGGGAGGCTTGTTCCCAGGGGCGCGCAATGTTACTGAGTTTTGGCTAAATATTCTTTCAAAAAAAGTCTCAATTCAGCCATTGCCTGAAGAGCTATTTGAAAGCGCGGTGTTTTATCGTCCGGAGCTATTTACAGCATTTCAAAAAGACGATAAATCGGTTACACAAATGGCTGGCTGGATTGAGGATCTCCATTTTGACAGTGTAAAAAAATATAAAATCCCACCCTCGGTTGCAGAGCATATGGATTCCAACCAGCATGCTGCGCTGTATACAACCGGGCAAGCTTTGGAGATGAATTCGCTGCGGGAGGTTTCCAAGGAGCGAGTTGCAGTTATCTTTGGCAACGGCATGGTGGGTACCCGGTATGGGGATGCTATGTTCCGGGTTCAATTTCAGCTCATGGAATATTACCTGCGCCAACACCGGGCTTTTCAAGCGCTTGTCGAAGCCGAGCAGAATCAGCTCATCGAATACCTGGGTGCCAATTTACTCAAAGACACCCTACCGATCAGCGAAGACAGCGCACCTGGGGTATTGCCAAATCTGATAGCGGGCCGGATAGCCAACGTTTACGATTTCCATGGCCCTTCCTTCACAGTCGATGCCGCTTGCGCCTCCGTGTTGACTGCAGTGATTACCGGTATCCAGGGTCTACAACTCAAACAGTATGATGCAGTGATTTGTGGCGGCTCAGATATGCCGCTCAAACAACTTGGTTTTGTGCTCTTTTCGGCCTTGAATGCCCTATCCCCGGATGGGTCTTATCCTTTTGATCAGCGCGCCAACGGATTTGTGATGGGCCAGGGAGCGGGGTCGGTGATCCTGAAGCGCCTTGAGGATGCGATTCAGAACCAGGATACGATCTATGCGGTGATCACTGGTTATGGTCAGGCCAGTGATGGAAAGGGAAAGTATATCGCCGCGCCAAACCCAGATTGGCAGGCGCGCGTTATTGAAGATGCCTGCCGCATGGCTGGTTATCCAGTGGACACGATAGAGATGATCGAGGCCCACGGCACTGCGACAAAAGTAGGCGATGTTGTTGAGGTGGCGGGTCTTAAGCAGGCCTTCAATCGGCTTGGGGCGCAACGAGTGAACTACTGTGGCTTGACCTCGGTTAAATCGAACATTGGCCATTTGAAATCAGCCGCAGGGATTGCCGGCCTGGTCAAAGCAGTGCTATCAATTTACAACCACAAGCTGCCACCGACGGCGAATTTTGAATCGATAAATCCCCGGCTTGAGCTCGAAGGCTCTCCCTTTTATATTTTGGATGAAGTTCGCGAATGGGAAGCCAGGCGCGAACACCCGCGCCGCGCGAATGTGTCTTCCTTTGGCTTTGGCGGCGCTGATTATCACCTGGCTCTAGAAGAGTATCGTCCAGATGATTATCGATCGCCGTCTTTCACCGGTTTTCAATCGCATGAGGTTGCTGAACGGCCCAAGGATCCTGAACTACCCGCAAACCTTGAAGGAGCGTCAGGATCAGGTAAAGCAGATGGCTTAGTTTTCTTTGCTGCGCCATCCCAGGATGAATTAGATCGCCAGACGCAGGATTTCCTGGACAGGTTGCAGACAAGCAGCCTATCTTTCGGCGAGCTTTGTAGCTTGCAGAACTTCACCGCGCACCCCTCAGCAGACTATCGCCTGGCTATTCTAGCCAATTCGGCGGCTGAGCTCTCAAAAAAGCTAGGATGGTTTTTCCAGAATCGTGAAAACCTCACCAGTGAGATCCTGAAGACCAAGGGCGTATATTTCAAGCACGGCGCTCCAGTGACACCGGCTGAAACCGCAATTCTGTTCCCGGGGCAGGCCTCGCAATACCCAAATATGTTGCGCACTGCGTTCCAGACTTATGATACCCTGCGCACCTGGCTACGGAAAGCAGATGCGTACTGGTATGCCCAGTATGGACAGTCTATTTCAGGGTTGATTTTACCAGATGGAATCGGCGAAGAACAGGCTCTGGAGCAGTTGCGTCAGACACATAATGCCCATCCCAGTATTTTCATCACCAGCTATGCGTTGTACGACTTGCTGCGGCAGATGGGCTTGCAGGCATCTTATATGACTGGTCACAGCCTGGGAGAAATCACCGCCCTGGCTGCGGCCGGAAAAGTAACCTTTGAAAACGCCTTGAAGTTGGTCGAGCAGCGTGGAATGGCTTTTCACCAGGAGAATTTACCTGATCCCGGCCAGATGCTTAGCCTGGCCGGTCCTTCCGCTTTCGCCGAGCAGCTCATCGGTGAAAGCGGCTGTGCGATCACGATTGCGAATCTGAACAGCCCCGGGCAAACGATTGTCGCCGGCAGATCGTCGGAAATTCAACGTTTCAAGAATTTTCTGGACGAGAAAAAACTAACTAATAAGTTGTTGTTTGTTTCGCATGCTTTTCATACCAGCCTGTTGCAGCCAGCGGCAGAGCGGTTTTACAACCAAATCCAAGCGATTCCCTTCCTTCCATCTTCCAGCCGGGTAATGATGAACCAGAGCGGGGAATTCTACAAGGATGATGCGCAATCCCTGGCTGAGCTGCCGCAACTGCTGCGCGAACAAATCCTCCGGCCAGTTAATTTTGTGGCTGGCATTCAGCGCTTGTACCAGGAGGGTGTGCGGCTATTTGTTGAAGTTGGGCCGAATTCGATCCTCAGCAACCTGGTGAAGGAGATATTGGCGGATCAACCTGTAACTGTGCTAACTGCTAACTATCGGAATACCAATGACCTGACTTGCTTACAGAAATTATTAACCGGCCTATTTGTTGAGGGGGTTCCGATCCAGCCAGTGGTGGTGGAGTTGGAAAGGCAGCCAGGCAGGGTTGAAACCATCTCTGATCCCCAGCCTGGAGCGAGCCGTCCCGGAGAGGCTGTGCCAGCCTCTGCTCCGGCGCAAAGCTCACCTGATGGCTCTACCAGAGTCAAGGTGGTTTACAGCGGTGCAGCTATTGGATTGCCGGGCTCTTATAAAGATACCTTCCGGGATGATAATTTCGACCAGCTCTTTGCAGGCCGCAACATGATCGAGCGATTGACAGATGCTGAAAGAAAGTCGCTGGTCGATCTGCAAATTACCAAGTTGGTGAAAGACGAAAGTGGCCCATCGTTCAAGTTGCTGACTTCGCTGGACGATGTCATCCAATTGGCTGGAAAAATTGGACGGATTGATTTAATTCGCGATTACCACATCGATGAAAAAATCATTCAGAACATGACTTCCTGTATTGCCAACGGTGTGGCAGCCGGCTACGAGGCGCTTAAGGATGCTCAGATTCCCCTGTTACGAGAATATAGCCAGACCACGACCGGCAAGTGGCTGCCGCAGAAACTTGCCCTACCCCCCGCGATGCAGGATGAGACCGGTGTGATTTTTGCGAATGGCTTCCCATTAATCGACCCGGTGATCCATGAGGTATCACGGCATATCAGTTACGTATTTGGCAGCAAGCTGCGTAAGGAGCTGATGGCTTTTTATGAGTCGATTATCGGTCGTGTTAAAGACGATACCGCCCGTAAGCTGCTTAGCGATTGGTATACCTTGTTTTACGGCCGGCTCTCAGACCAGCCTGGGCAGGAAGAAGTTTACCGCTTCAACCATCATTTCATGACCCAAATATCGGCTCAGGCGAACAACCTGCTAGCCTATTTACTCAACGCCCGCGGGCCAAATTTCCAGCTAAACGCAGCCTGCTCCTCCACTTCGAATGCCATTACGATTGCTGAAGATTTCATTCGTTCTGGCAGGGTGCAGCGGATGATCGTGGTAGGCGCCGATGATCCGTCTTCGAAGACAAACTTACCAGTTCTGGGTGCGGGTTTTCTCTGCACTGGCGCAGCGACGAATGAAGGTGATCTTTACCAGGCCGCTGTGCCGTTCGACCGGAGGCGGAATGGGATGATTGTTGGCGCTGGTGCAGTCGGATTGATTCTTGAGACCCAGGCGGCTGCTGAGCAGCGCGGTGTGCAACCGATCTGTGAGCTGTTGGGTACTCATTCCTTCAATACGGCCACGCATATCTCCCAAATTGACTCTGAGACATTTGCGCGGGAGTTGGATCGGTTTATCGGACGGATGGAGCAGGAGTATGGTCTCCAACGCGAGCAGCTCGCCGGGCAAACGGTGTATCTATCCCATGAGACCTACACCCCGCCACGCGGCGGTTGTTCCCAAACCGAAGCTTATGCCTTGAAGCGGACTTTTGGTGATCGAGTATGCCAGATTATTGTTGGCAATACGAAAGGGATGACCGGCCACACAATGGGCGCTTCGTTGGAGGACGCCGTGGCAGCCAAGTCGCTCCAGTATGGCAAATGCCCTCCGGTAGTCAACTTTTCTCAACCGGATCCTCAATTGGATGGTCTCCAGCTTTGGAAAGGCGGCAGCCATGATCGCCGCTTTGCCTTGAAAATGTCGGCAGGTTTTGGCGCTCAAGGCCATTTTGTGCTGCTCCAGAAAATTTGCTCAGGCGAGGAACGGATTATTGATCCGGCGCGCTATCGCGCCTGGCTGCAGCACATATCCAATAATCCAGATGCTGCAGTAGAGTTGCAGGGCCGGGTCCTTACGCTTAAAGATAACCAAGCCAGGTTAAAGGGAAAAGAATCACCGCCGGCTGTTCCCGGTTCGATTTCTGTTCCGAAGCAGACCGCGGCGCGCCTTTCTCCAGAGCCACAGGCTCGGCCCTCTCCAGTTCCTGACCATCCCAGGACTGCTCTGACGCAAAGCGCGCCGGGTGTGCTGCAAACCGACCCGAGCCTGCTGGCGAAACAGGTCGTCGAACAGATTGCTGCGATGACAGGCTATCCTCCCGAAATGCTCGAACCGGAGATGGAATTTGCTGCCGACCTGGGGATTGTTGGTGATCGGTTGGTTGGAGTCCAGTCTGGCCTGGCCGGGTATTTCGGCTTATCGCTGGTGTCAGTATTGCTGGCTGAAAGCTATACCGTTGGGCAAGTTATTGAGCAGGTTTCCAAGGCGCTGTCCGCAGGCGGACCGGCCGAATCAAGGCCAGCTCAAGCACCGGCCTCGCCGCATCACGCCGACCAGCAGGCTTTGATTGCCGACACGCTCAAGTTATTTTCTGAAGTCACCAAGTACCCGGAAGAAATGCTTGAGCTGGATATGGAAATGGAAGCCGATCTGGGCATCGACACAGTTAAGCAGGCGACCATCCTGGCGATGTTAAGTGAAAAATACCAGCT
Source organism: uncultured Anaerolineaceae bacterium (assembly GCA_964484335.1). Lineage (GTDB taxonomy): Bacteria > Chloroflexota > Anaerolineae > Anaerolineales > UBA4823 > CAZAGA01. Next base: position 8,429 of record CAZAGA010000042.1, on the reverse strand, counting down.
GAGCCGGGATGAGACAATCCAGCTCTCCAATTACCGGACCATTCGATCACTGATCGAGCTTGTCTTTGAGCGGAGCGGGCTCTCGCGCCAGTTGGGATCAAGAGCCCAATCGCCTGAGCCGCCATCCGCCTTGCATCCGCCGGCGCCCTTCCAGGCTGTAGCCCAGCCCCTGCCATTTTCTGCCTCCAACGATTCACCGGTGGTGGATGAGGGGGATCCCGAAAAGCAAGCCATGGTGACTGAGATCCTGGCTCTGTTTTCCCAGGTCACCAAGTATCCGCAGGAAATGTTGGAATTGGACATGGAGATGGAAGCCGACCTGGGCATCGATACGGTCAAGCAGGCAACTATCCTGGCGATGCTAAGTGAGAAGTATCAGTTAGATCGAGATCCAAGTATTCAACTTTCTAACTACCGCACCATCCGGTCGCTGGTCGAACTGATGGTTGTGCGGCGTAACCTATCCGCCGCCCCCGCTGCTTCCTCCAATTCTTCCGGTGAGAGCAAGCCATCCAAGCAGGTTGCCCCACCGGTTGAAATTAAACATGTTCCTGAGGCAAGCACTCCGGGTTGGCAGAGCAACCTGAGCCGCCAGGCGCCCTATCTGGCCGCAGAACCGCCTGGCAAGCCAGCTTATGATCTGAAAGGTAAAAATATCTGGATCTTAGGAGACTCTGGCGCCCCAATAGAACAGGCGATGGAATGGCTGAGTCAGAAAGGTGCTTATGTCCAGCCCTTTATATTCCCAAACCAGGCCAGCATTGAGCAGCTTGAACAAACAATTGCGGATTGGGTCCAGGATAAAGCGCTGGATGTGATCCTGGATTGCACTCACCTGGGAGCGCCAGTTCATTTTGACCAGCTAGGGCTGGCCGAGGCCCAGGATCTGCTTTTCCGGAGCAGCGTCGCGCGCTTCATTCTTCTCAAACGGCTTAATCAGGAGAAAAAATTCCCCGCTCAGGTGCTCTGCCTGACTGCCAGCGATGGGGCTTTTGGGTTTGGCCCAACCGGTCCAGCACTAAGCGACCCGACCTTTGGCGCCCTGGCGGGTCTTTATAAAGGGCTGCGAAAAGAATGGAAAGATTGTACGGTGCGGATCTTGGATCTACCTGCGCCCGGCACAACGGACGGTTTACTGCAAAATCTGGAACTGGCGATCACTGAACTTGAGCATGACAGTTTAGGCGTGGAAGTTGCTTACCTGGACGGAAAACGCCAGATTGTCAAGATTCGGGATGAGCAGCTTTCGTCAACCGCGCAATTAGCCTTCTCCGAGCAGGATACCTTCTTGATCAGCGGGGCTGGATCGGGCATTGCAGCCTCTGTGATGCTGGCTTTGGCCAAAGCCTTGCCTGTGAAATTCATCGTTATCGATGTGGTTCCGCTGCCAGAAGATATCGCCGATTTAGCCGCGCTTGATTCGACCGGTTTGGAGCAGCTACGTAAACATTTACAGACCCAACTGGAAGGGCAACATGCCAGGGTCACCCCTGCGCGGTTGAATAACGAATTTTCCAAACGGACCCGGGCAATTGAGATTTACAAAAATTTACAAGCCGTCCGGCAGCTAAACCGCAGGGTGGTCTATATTGCTTGTGATGTTCGGGATGGCGAAAAGTTGCGCGCCGAGCTGGAGCTGGCCCGGCGGCAGCTTGGCCCGGTAACTGCGCTGGTGCATGCAGCCGGTATCGACCGTAGCCACCTGATTGACCAGAAAAGCCCGCTTGAATTCCGAGAAGTCTTTTCAGTCAAGGCGCAAGGCGCTCTCAACCTGATGCAGATCTGCCAGGAGGATCCGTTGCGCCTGGTGGTCGCCTTCTCATCGATTTCCGGTCGTTTTGGCAATGCCGCCCAGTTGGATTACTGTGCAGCCAACAATTTCTTGAACGAATGGGTGAAGCTGATGAAATCCTTACATCCTGACCTGCATGCCGTGAGCCTGGCCTGGTCAGGATGGAAAGACCTGGGTATTGCCTGGCGGAATGACTTTGTTCGCCAGTTCTCAGAAGAAACCGGTTTAAATCTAATCGAAGTAGAGCAAGGCACGGCGGCTTTCCTGAACGAAATACACCAGCCGTCCGGTACACACGAGGTCTTGCTTCACAATGGCCTGGATGGGTTCCTGGAACCGGGACTGGTGGATCTCTACCTACCCGATTATCCATTGGTTGATCGGGTGACCCTGCAGGATGGTCGGGTTGGCCGGGCGTATCGCCTGTTTTCCATCCGGCGTGATGGGCTGATCGACCAGCATCGCCTGGGGAAGGTGCCGATCCTGCCTGCCGTAGCCTATACCGAGCTGGCAGCGGAATATTATGCCCTCCAGGCTGGTCGCCATGAGCAGTATGTGCTACGCCAGGTCACCTTTGAGACTGCTTTCAAGCTTTTCCATGACCAAGCGCGGGAAATATTTGTGGAAGGACAACCTGACCCGGCTTCGGGCTCCTGGCATATTGAGATTAAATCTAATTTCAAGCCAGCTCGTTCAGACCTCAGCCAGATCATCCTGCACAGCCAGGCTGTTGTCTCGGGGGAAAAACCGGATTTGGAGGGCCTTGATCCAAAGCAATGGCGTTACCACCTGGATACGCCAACCAGCTTACCGGCTGAACAGTCGCTGTTGTTAATTAAGAGCCAGGGTCCGGAGCAACGCATCATTCTCGGCCAGCTCTTCAATGATGTCTTGCGCGATGCCAGGCAGAAAGAACCCGTATTGATCTACCCGGCCGGGGTGCGCTACCCGACTTATTTCCCCCTCGATCAACTAAGCCATGCCAAGTACCCGCTTCAGAAGCTACACGTCAATCCATGTTTCTTGGATTCGATTTACCAGGCTTGCGCGGCGAATTTGTTGGTCAACCGGCAGCGGGTTTACCTGCCCTGGAAAATCGGTGAATTGGGAGTCGTGCGCGTCCCTCGCCAGCCGGGCTTGTATGTCTGCCATGCCGAGGTGGTTGAAGAAACCAGCGACACAGTTTGCTTCAATGTGGTAATGCTGGATGGGGCAGACCAGGTTTGTTATTATGCCCGTCGCGCTTGTTTCAGGTTGATCAACTTATGAACGAGGCCAGCTCGAAATACGTGGATCAGATTGCTGTGGAAAAGCTTCTCCAGGAGAAGCTTTTCCGGGTCCACCATACTGGCGATCCGGCAGGTGACTGGTCCAAAGCTGGTTTTGATGAGCTTGCCGGGTTGCCAAAAATTCCACCCGCGGTAAGAGAAACCAGCCAGGGCGAGGTGACCAGGTTACATTTTCCATCCAACCTGGTTACCCGGTATGCCGAAAACAACCAGGTGGTGTGCCGCATCTATTCGCCTAAGAATCCTGGCAGCGATTTAATTTTCATCCATGGCTTGTATGAAGATAACCTGGAGATCTACAATTTCCTGCTTTCGCAGTTGGTATCTCTGGGTGTGCGGGTAACTTTTCTTCAATTGCCCTATCATTATGACCGCCGCCCCGCGGTGAGCCAGTTCAGTGGGGAATATTTCTGGAGCGGTGATCTGTTGCGCAGCGCGCTGGCGCATAAACAGGCAGTTTTCGATCTATATCAAACCTACCATTACCTGCTCCAAAACGCGCCTGGGCCACTGGGCGTGGCCGGTTTTAGCATGGGAGGTGGAATCGCGCTCTCTCTGGCGGCAAGGATTCCACTCGAGTGTGTTTTTTTGATTAATCCGGTCTGCAACATTAGCGAGCTGGTTTGGAGCAGCGCACTGTTCAGCCCTATCCGCTCTGACCTGCAGGCCAGCGGCCTGGATTATCCGGCCTTGAAAGCACGTTATCGGGCCTTTGAACCGTTGGAAGTGGATGCGCCACAAACTGAGTCCCAGCGAATATACCTGGCACGCAGCTTATATGACCAGGTCAATGATCCTGGGAATTATGACCTGCTGATCCAGCGCTGGGGGTTGGAGAATGTCTTGCTCTACAAGGCCGGTCATCTGAATATCTTGCGCGTCCCGCGATTATCCACCGATATCGCCCAGGCCCTGCTTAATCCTCTGGCTGCCAGCGAAGATTTATTGAAAACAGGTATGGCTGAATGAACTACTGCGATTACCTATTTGACGTTCGGAGCGAGTGGATCGATAACCTGGCATTGGTCGATCTGGAGTCTGGCCGGCGTTATACGTACCGGCAGTTACAGGCTGCAGTGCTTGAATTTGCCGGCCTATTGGAAAAACTCGGCTGCCGCCCAGGGCAGGTGATTGCCACCCACCTTTACAACGGGTCGGAAGCGGTGATCGCCCATTTTTCGATCCAATACCTGGGGGGCGTGAGCTGCCTGTTGGACCCATTGCTCCCGGCACGGGCCTTGCCTTATTACCTGGCGGATACCCAGGCCAGTGGCCTGATCACTCACCTGGCGCCGGGCAGCCTGACGGATGCGCTGCCGGAGGAGTTTCGCCAGCGTTTGCTGATCCTGGGACCTTTGGAGGTGAGTAACCCCGGAGCGCAGAAGCCTGCCAGCACCCAGGCCTTCCCATTTGAGCCAGATGTCGTGACCGCAATTTTTTATACTTCCGGAACGACAAACCAGCCCAAGGGAGTGATGCTAACGCCGGGCAACTTCTATTCTCATTTCAAAATATTCACCCGCGCCTGTTATACCTATTCCCCTCAAGATCGTTTGTTGTGTTTTGTGCCCTTTTCGCATGGTTATGGCTCTAAATCGGTTTTCCTGCCCGCCTTGTCGTGTGGAGCGGCGATTGTCATGTTACGCGCTTTCCAGCCGGTCAGGGTCGTGGAAGCAATTGAAAAGGAAGCGATCACCCACATCTTTGGCGTCCCCTCGCATTACCAGCAACTGCTCCGGCGCGAGGAATTTGTCCTTTCTTTACGCAAGTTGAAAGCTGCGTTTTCAGCTGCGGCGTTACTCAAATTGGATACAGCCCAGGCCTGGAAAGAGCGGGTTGGCTTTTACCTGGATGAAGGCTATGGCCTGATCGAAACCTGCACCGGGGTGGCATTTCGGCGAGGCCGTCTCCCTGAACGAATGGGAGAAATTGGCTCCTACCCAGCTGACCTAGTGGAGATCGAAGTGTTGGATGAAGCGCTGCAAATCTTGCCGGCTGGCCAGCTCGGCGAGATTTCGGTTCGCGGGCCGAGCGTGATGCGCGGCTATCTCAATAAACCTGAGGAAACGGCTCGCGTCCTGCAACAAAACTGGTTTCGCACCGGCGACCTGGGTTATAAAACAGCTGACCAACGGATTGTCCTGGCAGGCCGGATCAAGGATGTGATTAACATCGCAGGAATCAAAGTAGCGCCTTTTGAAGTCGAAGCAGCCCTGAATGACCACCCTCAGGTGAGCGAGTCGGCGGTGGTGGGCATGGAAGATGATATGTATGGCGAAGTTGTCAAGGCCTTTGTCAAGCCTCGCTCTGGGACCCGCCCGGAAGAGCGTGAATTGATGCGTTACCTGCAGACGCGCCTGATGAATTTCCAGGTGCCAAAATCAATTGTTTTTGTCGATGAGTTTCCGCGCAATAATATGGGTAAGATTGACAAGAAGGCTTTGCGCAGCCTGTGAGAGGGTTGAGTTGGATACAACAACTGATTTGGGCTCACCGTTTATCTTTCCAGCCGTACGCCGCCGGGTAATCCGCCGGTATAGCCAGATCGTGGCTTCAGCGACATATTTTCCCGAGCGCGTGGTCAACAATCAGGCGATTATTGATGCCAACCAGCTCCCGGTGACCGACCTGGCGGTCCGGAAAACCTTGGGGGTAGCGCAACGCCGGGTCGCTGAGCAAGGCGTGACCGATTCGGACCTGCTGGCCGCGGCAGCACAGCGTTGCCTGGACCAGGCCGGGATTGGGGTGGACCAACTCTCCAAAATCCTGGTCACCAAGTTTGTCGGTGATCGCATCCTGCCGATGACCGCCTCGCTGGTACAGCGAAAGCTAGGCAGCCGGGTTGCCATGCATGCTGTTGACCTGGAAGGAGGCGTGAATTCCTTTCTGAATGCGCTTGACCTGGCTACCCGCTATATTAGCACCACTCCAGCAGCCTCACAGAACATCCTGGTGCTCTCTGGAGGCATCCATAACCTGCCAGTCAGCAAGACGAATCCCCGCCTGGCCTTCTTGTTTGGCGACGGCGCGGCTGCCCTGTTGCTTGCCCCAGCGGAAGCTCCGCACTTCCTGGCCAGTTATTCCTATACCAACCCGGCTTATTTCCAGGCAGCCGGTACCCGGCGGATGCTGATGAACCAGCAAGTATCAGAGCTGTTGTATGAAAAAGGCGAGCATGGATTACTCTATGACCTCTACCAGATGGAAAACTGGAAAGATTCACTCGATTTCTATTTGGAAGCTGCTCGGGTGACCGCACAGCGCCTGTTGGAAGAAAGCGGCTTGAAAATGGCTGACCTGGACCTGGTGCTGGTGACTGAAAACAACCAGCGTCTACGGGATCAGACGCTTGACGTGTTGGGCATTCCACCAGAAAAGAGTCTAAGCGTGATCGCCGAATATGGGAATACTATGACTGCGATGCTGCCGGTGCTGCTGGATCAGGCTTTTCGACAAGGCCGTTTGCAGCTCGGTAACCTGCTGATGATGATTTCGCATGCCGAAGGTGCAAGCGGCGGCGGAATGATTTACCGTGTTTGAAATGATACAAAGTGAGGCAACCACCTATGCAATGGAATCCTGAACAATACCAGTCAGTTTACAATGCAGCCCAAAAGTTGATCACGAGTTATTTGCGGGTGCCTCAGGACGAGCTGGGGCTGGAAACGCATATTGTCGATGACCTGGGGGCGGACTCCCTGGCGCTGGTCGAACTAGGTTTTCAAATATCGGAAACATTTGGCGTGCCGATGTTGGATACCAGTGGGGACAAGCTGGTTTTCAAGCACTTGATTGAATATATCCTCGTCAACCTGCCGGACAAACCCTGATGCTATCGAAGCTGGTTTACCCAGACAGCCAACCGCCTGACTTGCAACGCCATGCCCGGGTGCTTTCCACCAGTGTGGTGGTTCCAGAGCGCGTGGTCACCAACGATGAGATTATCCAACGCTATGACCTGATTGCGACTGACCGGGCAGTCCAGTTCTCGCTGGGCATCCAGGAGCGCCGTTATGCTGATGAGGATGCCTATGTCTCTGACTTGCTCGCCGAAGCTGCCCGGCAATGCCTGGATCGAGCCAATATCTCCGCTGAGCAAGTGGATCGGATCATTTATACGAAGTTAATGGGTGATCAGATGATTCCCGCCACGGCAATCAAAGTCGTTGAAAAGCTTGGCATCCGGCGAGGGATTCCAGCTTTTGACATCCTGGCTGCCTGCAGTGGTTTCGTGCACCTGATGGATATGGCAATCCGCTATATTGATACCGGCGAAGATTACGTATTAATTTTAGGCGGGGATATCAGCAGCCGGCTGGCTGGCGCAAAAAACAAAAAAGATACGCGCACAATCTTCCTGCAGGGCGATGCAGTAACAGCCATGCTACTCGGCGTTTCGCCGCAACGCCATTTTCTAGCTTCCTATCTTTACACGGACAATACCTATTTCGATTACTCGTATATTCCATTCGGAACTGAATTATTGAATAAGACGCAGGCCTTCGATGACCAGATGTTTAACATGCAGATGCCGAATGGAATGGTGATTCACGAATCGGTGGTTGACTCGTGTGAGTTGGTTACTGCAAAATTACTGGCCCAGGCTGGACTGGGCTTAGATGGCGTGGACGTCTTCATCACCAGTGACCAGACGGCCTTAACCTGGAAAGCCCAGTTGGAGAAGATGCAGGTGCCTGCCAGTAAAAGTAGCAGCGCTTTTCACAAGTATGGGAATACCGTCGCCGCCCTGAGCCCGATTAATTTGCACGAAATGATTGCCAGCGGGCGCTTGCAGCGCGGGATGACCGTGCTTTTCCAGGCGCATGGTGCCGGGGCCAGCGGCGGCGGTTTCATCTTTATTTATTAGCGGTAGAAAAGGATGCTTTTGAGTACTGCAAAGGATAAGTATGTTAGAATCCGCGTTTAATGCTGATCCTGGCTTCGAATTCCCCGCGTCGCCGACAATTGTTAACCCTGGCTGGTTGGATTTACCAAACTGCCCCGGCCGATATTGACGAGAGCCCGCTGCCGGGCGAAGACCCACGCCAATATGTGCTGCGCCTGGCGCGTGAAAAAGCGCTGGTCTCGGCCGCGGCCTGGTCCTGGCCGCCGGGCGAGACGGGCTTTGTGGTCGCCGCCGATACCACGGTGGCCCTGGAGGGGGAAATCCTGGCCAAGCCGGCTGACCCGGCCGAAGCTGCCCAGATGCTGCTCCGCTTGCGCGGGCGCGCCCACCAGGTCTATACCGGCCTGGCGCTGCTGCGCAGCTCTGACCAGGCGCTCCACCTGGATCTGTGCGCCACCGATGTCCACATGCGCGCTTACAGCCGGTCTGAGTTGGATGCTTA
>CAZAGA010000041.1:0-16226 GCA_964484335.1 uncultured Anaerolineaceae bacterium | reverse complement strand
ATCCGGTTGCGTGCTAATGTAAATCCCGTTTACTTTTCCGATAAAAGTTTGCCTGATCATCCGGTTTTCCTTCAATTTGCAAGGTTATTTTGCTGCGAGGGGCCAGAAAATTGGGAGTAGTATCAGCACAACTGTGAATAATAACACAGTCAGGGGCAACCCTACTTTAAAGAAGTCCCGAAAGCGATAGCCGCCGGGTCCCATCATTAAGATATTGACTGGATGACCGAGCGGGGTGATAAATGCCATAGAAGTTGCCAGCGCTACACCCATACTCATCGCGCGTGGATCAACGCCAACTTCTTCGGCAGCCAGGATGGCTATCGGGGCGAGCACGGCCGAGACGGCGGCGCCTTTCATCGCCTGTGACAACAGGACGGTTAGCGCTAAAAGACCCAGCAAGAGCGCCTGAGGTCCAAAAGGCTTGACAATGCCGACCAGCGCATCCGCAAACAGGGCCGTAGCTCCAGTTTTGGTCATTGCCATTCCCAGGGGCAGCATCCCTGCTACCAGAAATATGATCCGCCACTCGATCACACTATAGGCTTGCTCCATGGTCACCACGTTCAAGATGATCATCACCAGCGCCCCGGCCAACATCACCTCTCCCACTGAGAAGGGTCCCAGGACAGCGACAGCCAGGGTAAGGCAGAAGATGCTCAGAGCTAAGACCCCTTTGTTAACCTCCTTCTTGACTGGCTCTTCTTCATCACTCAGAACGATCAGGTCGGATGATAAACGTAGCAAGGTCAGCCGGTCGCGTGGACCTTGCAAGAGCAAAGCGTCGCCAAATGCCATCTTCTGGTCGGCCAGTCCGGTGCGGATTACCCGCTCGCCGTTCCAGATTGCTAGGACCGTCATACCAAATTTTTCGCGGAAATGGGCTTCTTTCAAGGTCGTGCCGATGAATTGAGAGCGAGGCGATAACACCACTTCCAGAATTATGATATCTTGAGTTTCCAGATCGCGCTCCTGGTATTGCGGCGCTGGTTGGATTTCCAGATAGGGCTCGGTATCCAGCTTATTGAACTCTTCCAGACGGCCCTCCAGCAACATAACATCACCCTGGTGTAAAACAAAATCTGGCATAGGAGCCAGGACTTTTTCACCAAGCCGTTCCACAGCCACAACATTCAGCCCATATTTCTCTCGCAGAGAACTTTCAGCCAGTTTTCGATTGCTTAAGGTTGAGCCGTCTGGAATCCGCGCTCGAAACAAACGCTCACTCAAATGATAGGTACCCAGCAAATCCATCTCTGCTTGTTGCAGGATATTGCTTCGTTCCTCCGATCTCTCTTTGGGAAGCATATGCCGGCCGAGAAAAACCATGTAAGCAATTCCTGTAATTACCAATGGTATTCCAACCGGAGCAAAATCAAGAATGCCGAAACCCTGGTAATTGTTGTTCTTAAGTACACCGCTGACGACAATATTCGTGGTTGTGAACAAGGTAGCCATCCCGCCGAGCAAAGAGCCGAATGCCAGAGGGATCAGCAAGCGGGAGATTTTTATCCCAGACCGGCGCGCGACGCGCGATGTAGCAGGTAGCAATGTGGACGCGACCGCTATGTTATTCATAAAGAGCGACATGAACGCCGCTGCCCCCATCAGCGCGGCAATCAGGCGCGCCTCGCTGTTACCAGCCAAACGAACGATCAGGTCGCCAATCCTGTCAGCAACGCCAGTGACCTCTAAGCCATGGGCCAGAACAAAGACCGCCAATATCGTGATAACGGCTGAATCTGAGAGTCCAGAGAACACTTCCGGCGGTGTCAGAACCCGGCTAAGCCCGAGCGCTACAAGAACCAAGAGGGCTACCAAATCTACCGAAAGCCGTTCACTCAGAAAGAGGACAATCGCGGCTGTCAAGATCACCAGAGTGATGACGAGATCAGGACTCAAGGCTGGTCTTCCTCGAATAAGATGGGATTAACTAATTCGGGTTTGAGGTTTTCAGAGTAGATCTTCTTTTGAGCGCGAAGGTGTTTCAACAACGTTGTGTTCCTCATTTTATGGGTATACGGCCAGTCTGGCAGCGTTGGCTTAACGAAAAACCCTGGCCCGGTGGGCCAGGGTTCGTTCGAGGAGCAAGGCTCAGATTCGAACTGAGGACCTTCGGATTATGAGCATCAATCTGCGTTCGCTGACTTTTGCTCTCCGGGTTCCAATTTTAGCCCTTCCCGTAAGTTTCTGGCTCTCACAAGCCTGAGGATATAGGTTGAATGCTGATAAGCACATTGTAGCATACAGACATGTTGGGAGAGCAGTGAGTTTTTCGCTCTCGGTGTCTGCGGTTCATGCAAGCCCGAAGTGAAGCGTCTTTCTTGGGATTTATTCTACTGTTCTTGTTTACACGTAGCGAAGTTCAGCCAGACAATACTTAGGTCATGTAAGTAACAGATAACCACCCTTCACCACATGGATAATTGCTATCTTCTATTGACAGAGGTGAGCAAAAGGCATATAGTTTACGTATCAACCATATTGAGTCTTGGGAGCAATCTATGAATCAGGCGGAAAAGATTTACAGCGCCCTGGTGAGGTCGCACATGCTGCTGAGCGAGAGCGATGATCGTTTTTTTGAGCGCTATCATCTTGGCAAAACGCGCTATTATGCCTTGCTTCACATTTACCAGCAGCCTGGTATTTCGCTCAGTAAATTGAGCAAACGCTTGTTGTGCACGAAAGGCAACACGACGCGCATCGTCAGAGGATTGGAGCAAGAAGGAACCATTGCTCGCCAGGCGGATCCCCATGATAACCGGGCGCTGCGCCTATTGTTAACTGAGCAAGGAGAAAAACTCTTGGAAGATGCAAGCTGTGCATACCAGGCCCATAAACAATCTCTATTTACCTGCCTGGAAGACGAAGCCGCAAACTCCTTGATCGAAAATCTGGAAACGATCAACAGGCACTTTATCGCCATCCTACACCCTGGGGAAGGCGCTTAATGTTATCGCTATCCTGAGCGCAAAAGTAGTTGATGTATAAACTATTTGGGTGTAAAATTGAAATAGTTGACATATAAACTATTTTGATTTCCCATGCACGTAAAATTGGAGCAGGTTTATGGATGTCAGTCGCTTGCCTGATGAAAACTCCTACCGCTTTGTCGCGGTGTTGAACAAGAAAATTGAAACCGGCAAACTGTTGAATGCCCTAGGACACATGGCCGCCGGGCTGGCGGGAAAAGTTTGCCAGCAGGATATGCACTTTATAAATTATCTGGACAAGGATGGGAGCAGCCACCCGGGAATATCTCATTTTCCCTTTATTGCTTTGGTTGCTGATAACTCCAACAAGATCAGAACTGCCCGCCAGGAGGCCATTGCCAGGGGCATACCGTTTACCGATTTCACCAGCACCATGACCATCGGCAGCAGCCAACAACAATTGGACGCGACTGAGGCAGCCTTGGAAGCCGAGTTGGAGTATTACGGACTGTGCTTATTTGGGGATACAGATGTCTTGAGAGAATTTACAGGCAAATTTTCACTTTTCAAATAGGTTGTGATACAGCCATGATCCCCAGTCAGACACGCCATCCCAGGTTACAGGCAACGCAGTGGCTGCCTTTCGGCGCCATTAAACCCGCGGGTTGGATGCGCGTCCAGATGGCACAAGACCTGGAACACGGGTTCGTCGGCCATCTCGATGAACTCGTTCCCAGCTTGTTAGCGCAGGATGATATCTATGGCGCTGACCGGCTGACCCAAGCGGTCAAAACCAAGGAACTCGGCGTCGTTGCCAAGGAGACCCGCTGGGAAGTGCAATTCTTGTGGTGGAACAGCGAAACCCAATCCAACTGGCTGGATGGCATGGTCCGCACCGCTCTCCTCATAGAAAATCCGATTTATATAGAAAAAGCTCACACCCGCACCGAACATCTGCTCGCCACCCAGGACGCGGATGGCTACCTGGGCATCTACGCCCCTGATTTGCGCTTCAACTTCAGCGGCGAAAACGGCGAACTGTGGGCGCAAGCCTCGCTTTTCCGGGTTTTGCTGGGCTGGTACGAAGCCACCAATGACGAACGCGTGCTGAACGCCGTCCGGCGGGCGGTGGATGTGACTATGCGCGCCTATCCGCCCGGGAAATCTCACCCCTTTGACGTGAAAGATGACTTTGCCGGGGTTGGGCATGGACTGGTCTTCACCGATATCCTTGACCGCCTGCACCAACTCACCGGCGAGGAGCGCTACCTCGCTTACGCTCGCTGGCTTTATACGGAATACAGCTGCCAACTGCTGAGCCAGGATGACCTCCAGCTGGCGCACTTGCTGGATCCCGCCTATCGTTTCAAGGCGCACGGTGTTCACACCTACGAACAGATCCGTTCACTGCTGACTGCCGCCTGGGCGTGGACTGACCCGCAGATGGAAAAAGCTTTGTCGGCAGCGCTGGCCAAACTCGAAACCTGTCTCACACCCTCCGGCGGCCCAATCGGCGATGAGTTTATTCATGGCAGAGCTGCGCATGCCTCTGAAACGGGATACGAATACTGCTCCATCCATGAGCTGCTTGACACGTACACCCACCTGCTGCAAAAAACCGGCGCAGCGCAATGGGGCGACCGGATTGAATGGCTGCTCTTCAATGCCGGGCAGGGTGCGCGTCACCCACATCAGCCTGCGATTGCCTACCTGAAAACCGACAACTCTTTCTCGATGACCGGCCCGCTGCATCCGGATGATCCCCAAGACCCCGCCAACCCGCAAATTCGCTACAAGTATTCGCCGGTACACCAGGATGTGGCGGTGTGCTGTGTACCCAATGCCGGGCGGATTTACCCGTATTATGTCCGCACCATGTGGCTGCGCTCGGAAAAGGGGTTGTTGGCAGCATTGTACGGAGCCTGTGAAGTGCAAACCGAGATCAATGGCGTCAGGGTGCACATCTGCGAGGAAACCCACTATCCTTTCGATCTGGCCATCAACCTATCCCTGGGTCTTGAACAGCCAATCGCCTTTGACCTGGCGCTGCGCCTGCCAACCTGGGCAGACGGATTTGAACTGAATGGCGCCGATGACTATGAAATGCGCGACGGATTCATCCATATCCAGCGCACCTGGCAAAGCGGGGATCACATTTCCTTGCGCTTTACCACCACGGTGAAAACTCACGCCTGGCGAAACAGTGAGGTTTATTTCAGCCGCGGCCCGCTGCTGTTTGCACTGCCGCTGCCGGGAGAATCCAGGCCGGGGCGAAGCTACCCGCGGCCCGGCTTTCAGGATGAATATGTGGACGCAGCGAGTCGGGAGGCATCGCTCAGCGCAAGCCGCGGGGAAACCTTCAGCCTTGAACAAGGCATCTTCGACCCACAGCACCCCTGGGAGTCGTTGGGCCTGCGCGGCCAGCTCTCCGGCAGCCCGGTACGCCTGGCGCCAATGGGGGGCACGATCCTGCGCCAGGTCACCTTTGCAGTAAAGGATTAAAGATGTCGCTTACATTATCTACTGGAACTATCAAGCCACTTGTTGGATACTTAAAAAAGCACGGGCAGACGCCGGAAGCTTACCTGATCCATGTTTTTAAATCTCACGCTGTGGTTTTATTGGCCGAAGAACATGCCATCCGGCACAACCTTGAACTGGCTCATCGGATGATCCCCTTGCTTTACCAGGCAGGCGTGTATGCTTTTGGCATGGAGTTCGGCGCGAATGAAGATCAGGCAGAACTAGACCGGTTGGTGACTGGCGCTACCTACGATGAAGACACAGCTCGCCAGATCATGTTTCACTATAACACCGGTTGGGCTTATCAAGAATACCTCGATATTTACCGCACTGCATGGGCTTTCAACCACAGCCTGCCCGCATCAGCCCGCAAATTTCGTATTCTGAATTTGAGTTACCAATACAACTGGGCTGAGGCGCCAGTCGTGCGCACGCCAGCCAATGCTCAGAATATTTATCACCGCGGCCCGGTGGATGCCTACCGCGCCAGGCTTGTGCGTCGGGAGATACTGGATAAAAACGAGAAAATCTTGATCTTAACCGGCACACCCCATGCATTCACTCGCTACCACCTCCCGCTTTTTAATTTTAACGCCCCGGATTTTGTGCGTTTTGAAGACCGCAACCTGGGTCAACTGCTTTACCAGCATGCCCCGGAAAAGGTGTTTTGTGTGCTGCTGCACCAGCCGTTTGACAGTCTGCGCGAGGGAGGGGGGAAAAAGGTATACCCTGCGCGTGGAGTCATTGACCAGGTGATGGCCCAATTCCCAGGTCTGGCGTTGGGTTTTGACCTGGTTGGATCGCCTTTTGGGTACCTGTCAGATGACAGCTACTACGCCAGCGGATATCAAGATTTTAAACTCGCACAGTTGGCGGACGGCTATATCTATCTCCAACCATTTGCAGCTTATCAAGGCTGCACCCTGGATGAAGCCTTTCTTACAGAAGCCAACTGGCCAGAGGCGCAGCGCCAGTTCCCCGACCCGGACTGGCATCGCCGCCCACAAACCCTTTCCGAATATTGGCAGCAGATCCGCACTTACGTGGATATCCAACAGCGATTGGCTGGCCTTGAGGCGCCTCCCTGGCCTGCCGGAGGAAAGCGGTGACCCACATTTCCCCGGTTGATCTGAATACCCTCTTCAAAACCTTGCAGACCATGTACGGCGCGCCGGCGCCAGAGCGGGCTGCCGAAATTCGTGCACTGGTACAGCGCTTTGGCTATCTGCCCTGGTCATACCAACGGACTATGAATGAATTATCTCCCGCCGAAACCCTGTGCGGGCTAGAAGAAAAGCTGTGCCTGAACAAGGTTTTCACCAACGGGCAATTTGCCTGGCAAGATTTAAGCCCCGTTCGCCGCGCCGGTTTCAAGGACGCGACCTGGCTGCAGCGCGAACAGCACCTGATCAAGCTCACCAACTTAATGGCTTTGGGCGAAGGCCAACCACAAGAAGGGGCGTGCTTCGCGGATTGGCTGAAGTATCTGCTGACACTGCCAGCCGGTAACCCGCAAGCAGGGATTTTGGCTACTACCCTGTATTTTCTTCCATTTCAGGAGCGCGACCTGGGCAGCGCCTACATTCCACGCAGCAGCGCGGTAAGCCCCCTGCTGGCCGATTCAACCTTGCAAAGCGTGCTGGGGTTGAACGCCGAAGCCCAGGTGCAGCGCTTTCTGGCGCTGTGCCAGTTGGCCGGCCACCCGATCATGTTTGATGTACTGCCGCAAACTGGTCGTTTCAGCCGTATGGTGTTGGTGCGGCCAGAACTGGTGCGCTGGTTCGATCTGGCCGCGCTCGACCAGGCTCTGCGCTCAGCCATTGCCCGTCTTATTGCAGAGTGGCAGCCGCAAATCCCGCGCGGCGCCGCGGCGGCGCTGGCAAGGCTGGAGTATGACCGTCTGAACGGCATCCAGCAGCCGGCACCAATCGAAATCCGCCCCTGGCAGGCACAGTTCGAGGCCCGGCTGCTTGAAATCAAGAAGAGTCTTTCGGCAGAAATGATGACTGCCGCAGCGCAGCGCTCGATCCAGGCAAAAGTACGCCGGATCTTGGTGGAGCTAGAAGGCTGGCAGCATCTTCCAGTGGGGATGAGCGAAGCCGATATCACCTGCCAGGATACCATTAGCGCCGCCCTGATGGCGCAAGGCCTGTGGCCTGCCCCGGGCGGAGCCTGGTGCTCAGCCGGCGCGCCGGTTTATGATGGGATGAGCCATGCCCGCGCCTACCCACTCTTCCGCCATTTCGATGCTTCCGGACAGGATGTCAGTGACCAGGCCAACCTGGACTGCCTGACGCCGTTCTACTTTACAGAGTGGGAGAATGGATCCCTCAACGAGCCGGTAGTGTCTTTCTTTCTGAGTTATTTGCAGGAATGGCAGGAGCGTTTCAATTTTGATGCTTTCCGCTTTGACCATGTGGATCATATTGTAGATGCCATCTCCGTAGACGGCCAGGGCCGCCCGCTCAGTTACCGCATACCCGTCCAGGTGCTCAGCGAGGCCAACCGCCGCTTGAAGGCGGCCGTGCCGTATTTTGGCACGCTGGCCGAGTATATGCTTTGGGATCGCCTGCTGCAGCAATATCACCAGGGAATGGGGTTCGATCTGCTCTGGGGAGATGATCAAATCCGGCAGGCCTCCAAAACCCCCTTCGATTTCTTGCAGGAACAGGCAACGCTGCGCTCCTATAACCGGACTGTACCGGCCCCGCTTTCAATCCTCAAGACGTATAACAATCAGGATGGCGAATTCGGCCCGTTCAATCAGTACCCCGGGCAGTTGGGCCGCCAGGGTGCTTTACTCAAGTTCTTGATGCTCAAGTTTCTCCCGGGTGGTAAGCAGGCGCAGCAACCTTTATTGCTTGTGGATGGCGATGAAAGCTTCACCAAGGATGGTTTCGCCGAAACGATTGCGGCCGAGATCAAACTGAAACGAGCAGACGATGAGGCCTTCTTCGAGCAGTTTGATGCTCTGCAGCGCTTCGCCGCCCATCACCCTGCCCTGCATTCCGGCCAGGCGGAACTGCTATTGTGGGAAGGCAATCAACGCCCGGTGATGTGGTTGGTGAGAGCGACGCAGACCACAGATGCAGGATCGCTGTTGGTTGTCGCCAATCCGCAGTACCCTACCTGGATCGCCTCCATTAACGGCGTTTTTGTTCAGAAAACTGGCCAATCGCACTACAACCAGCGCCTTGACCTGCCCAAAGGGTTGCAAGTCTCGGCAGAATATCTTTATGATCCACAATCTCGTGAGTTCACCTCAAAACTTCTGAATGCACCCACTGCTGAACTCTTTTTTGAAGTCCTGCATCCAGCCGAGTTTCACTTTTTCCAGGTAACCGTTGCATAGGAGATAAGGTGCACATGAATCATGCTGTTCGTTGGACTGTTGAAAAGATCACCCAGCGCCTGGATTTAATTGAGCCGCTGGTCTATCGTCGCCGGATTGCGCTGCCGTATTTCCATTATCAGCAAGTTCCGTCTGGCGTTACCGACCCGATATCGTCAAATGACTTGCCGGAAAGCGGATCTGAGATTCTCCCAGGAACTTACTGGGGACAGCCTTTTACCAATTTTATCCTGCGCACCACCTTTCAAATCCCCGGCGATTGGGATCGCGACCACCCACTAGTACTCTACTTGCCGCTTGGCGATGCTGAAAATTTCAGCCACCCTGAAGCATTGGTTTATGTGGATGGGCAGGCCTATGCCAGCGCCGACCGCCATCACCAGGAAATTCTGCTGCGTTCGGAGTGGGCCGATGGCCAGACACACGAACTACTTTTGCACGGCTGGACAGGGCTTGGAGATCATTGGAACACCGAGAAGTTGACCCACCTGGTGATGCGCGCCGCTTTCCTGGCGCAGCTCGACCAGCCGGCGCGCCAGTTTACCAGCCTGGCGCGTGTGGCGCTTGGCGCAGCCCGGGGATTGGAGACCAACCATCCCACCCGTTCCAGCCTGCTCAACGCTCTGGATGCCGCTTTCCGGATTCTCGATACCCGCGAGCCGTTTGGCGAGGCCTTTTATGCCAGTCTGCCGGCAGCGCAGGCTGCCCTGGCGGATGGCATTGCCGGCGCTGGGGCGCCGCTGGATGTGCGCCTGACCGCCACCGGTCACGCGCATATTGATGTTGCCTGGCTGTGGACGTTGGATCAGACCCGGCGTAAAGTTGCGCGCACTTTCCATACGGCGCTGCGGCTGATGGAGCAGTTCCCGGCGTACCACTTTACTCAGAGCCAGCCTCAGCTTTACGAGTTTATCCGCCAGGATCATCCGGCGCTGTTTGAGGCCATTCGCCAGCGAATCGCCGAGGGACGCTGGGAGACGATTGGTGGGATGTGGGTTGAGGCGGACTGCAACCTGAGCGGGGCCGAAGCGCTGGCCCGCCAGTTCCTGTTGGGTCGCTCCTATTTCCGCCGGCACTTTGGCGCTCAGGCCGAGTCGCCGGTGCTGTGGCTGCCCGATGTGTTTGGCTATGCCTGGGCGCTGCCGCAATTGATCAAGCAGGCGGGCCTTGAGTATTTCTTTACCATCAAATTGGGTTGGAACCAGTACAACCGCATTCCGTATGACAGCTTCTGGTGGCAAGGGCTGGATGGCACCCGCGTCCTGACCCATTTTGGAACCACCCCGGAAAACAGTTCAACCACAATCGCGACCTACAACGCGCCGGCAACCCCGGAAGCCGCGCTGAACTCATGGAAGAACTTCCAGCAAAAAGACCTGCAGACGGAAGTATTCATGGCTTTTGGCTATGGCGATGGCGGCGGCGGCCCAACCCGCGAGATGCTGGAAAATTTACAGGCGCTCGAACACTTTCCGGGTATGCCGCAGGTGCGCCAGCGCTCTGCCGGGAACTTCTTCCGTGACCTGGAAGCGAACTCTGGCGCCGAGCTGCCAGTATGGAACGGCGAATTGTACCTGGAATACCACCGCGGCACCTACACCAGCCAGGCGCGCAATAAGCGCGCCAACCGCAAAAGCGAATTTGCCCTGCACGATGCCGAATTTTTGGCTTGCCTGGCTAACTGGCTTGACCCAGCTTACGCCTACCCGGTGGATAGTTTCCAGCAAGCCTGGCAATTGGTTTGTTTGAACCAGTTCCATGACATCATTCCCGGCAGCAGCATTGGCGAGGTGTATCAGGAGTCACAGGCACAGTATGCCCAGGTGCAACAAATCGTCTCAACTGCGAGTGCTCAGGCCCTGACCACCATCGCCAATAGCTTGGGTGGCGAAGTGCTGCTGGTCAATCCCACCAGTTTCATTCGATCCGGCCCCGTTGTCGTTCCAGGTGTATTTGACGCGGGTATGGCGCTCCAGGGGCGGACGCTGCTTACCCAGCCGGTTGAAGCGGGCGTGCTGGTGGATGCCGGGGAACTGCCGCCCTATAGTGTAACGTTGTTGGAGACTGCGGCGGCTTCTGCCGCTTCCTTTGACACAAAAGCTGACAGCCAGGAACCGCTCTGCCTGGAAAACGATTGCTTGCAGGTGGAGTTCACCTCCGCCGGTGATATCTGCCGCATTTTCGATAAAGCCAACCGGCGCGAAGTGCTGCCCGCCGGCGCGCTCGCCGACCAATTCCAGGCCTTCGAAGACCGCCCCATGTTCTGGGATGCCTGGGATATTGATATTTTTTATGATGACCGGGTATGGCTGGCCGAACCAGCGTCTGCGCTGCGTTGGGTGGAGCGCGGCCCGCTGCGCTGGACGGTTGAAATCACCCGGCGCATTTTGAACAGCACCTACATCCAGCGGATATCACTCCAGCGCGGCTCTGCCCGCCTGGACTTTGAAACGCAAATTGATTGGCGCGAGCGGCATATCCTGCTGAAAGTGGTCTTCCCGGTAGAAATCCTTTCGCCTGTTGCCACCTATGACATCCAATGGGGCAATGTTCAGCGCCCAACGCATCGCAACACCAGTTGGGATTGGGCGCGCTTTGAAACCTGCGCCCACAAATGGGTGGACCTCAGCGAAGGCGGCTATGGCGTCAGCCTGCTCAATGACTGCAAGTACGGGCACGACATTCATGGTAACGTGCTGCGGCTAAGCCTGTTGCGTTCGCCTAGCATCCCCGATCCCGAGGCCGACCAGGGCCGCCATCGTTTCACCTACAGCTTATTGCCTCACAGCGGAACCTGGGAAGGCAACACCCCGGCGCAAGCCTACGCCTTAAATGACCCGGTTATCGCCTTTGTCTCCGGGACTAAAGGCCGGGCGGAGAACTCTGCTAAACTTCTACCTTTTGTGCAGGTTTCCGATCCCCATGTGATTATCGAAACCGTCAAGCGCGCCGAAGATGGACAAGGAACGATCGTCCGGATGTATGAGAATCAGCGGCGGCGCGGCGAGATCGCTCTGCAGATGACTTTCTCGCTGGCCAGCGTTCACCGGTGCAACCTGCTCGAAGAGAACCAGGAAGAGCTTGCACACCTGGATACCCTGGTGCGATTCATGATCAAACCCTATGAAATCGTCACCTTACGGCTCGTTGAAAAGAAAGGCGAAAGCGATGAATAAACAAATCTCCAATATATATCAGGCCATTCTGGAGGGCGATATGCCCGGCACGAAAGAAGCAGTCCAGGCTGCCCTGGAGGTCGGGTTAGAGCCGGGGCAGATCCTGGCTGACGGCATGATTGCCGCGATGAAAGAAGTCGGCAGACTATTTGAAGAAGGCGACTATTTTGTTCCCGAAATGCTCGTCGCAGTGCGTTCAATGCAGGGCGGATTGGCTTTGCTCAAGCCTCATTTGGTGCAGAGCGAAATCAAGTCCGCCGGCAAGATCGTTATCGGCACGGTCAAGGGCGACTTGCACGAGATCGGCAAGAACCTGGTGGCGCTCTCTGCGCTGCTCACCACGACCATGCCCAGTATGAAAATCACAATGGATGCCATCCGCCAGGCCGGTCTGCGCGATCGAGTGAAGATCATTGCCGGCAGGGCGCCGGTGACCCAGGATGACGCCAACCAGATTGGCGCTGATGGTTATTCGACGGATGCCAGCCGGGCCGTTAGCCTGGCGCATTCCCTGATCCAGGGGGTCTGAAATGAACTCTCTCGAACGATTGCGCGGCGTTTTGAACAACGAGCCGGTAGATCGCAACCCCAATTTCGATATCATGATGGGCTATGCGCCCGACTACATCGGAAAATCAATGGCCAGCTACTTCCAGGACTATCGAGTATTGTGCGCAGCCAATCTGGCTGTTCAGGCTGATTTTCACCTGGATATTGTCCAGGCCATCTCTGATCCTTACCGTGAGGCGGCCGATGCCGGTCTTGAGGTGGAGTTTCCACTGGACGGCCTGCCGCTGAACAAAAAGCCCTTGCTGGTTGAGCCGGAAGACCTGGGCAAACTGAAGTTTCCAGCGCCAGCCCAGGGCCGGCGCATGTCCGACCGGCTGGAGGCGATCCGCCATTTTCGTCAGCAGGTTGGCGGCGAGATTCCCATCATGGGCTGGGTAGAAGGCGCCTTGGCCGAGGCGGCTGACCTGCGTGGCATCATGAGCATGATGATTGACCTGGTTGAACAACCGGAGTGGGTGATCGAACTGTTGGAACAGTGCGCAGAAGCCGGAATCGCCTTTGCCCAGGCCCAGGTAGATGCCGGTGCGGATATTATCGGTCTGGGAGATGCGATCGCTTCGCAAATCTCGCCGGGTATGTACCGCAAGTTCGCCTTGCCGTACGAGCAGCGCATCTTTGCCGCCGTGAAGGAGATGGGAGCCATCCCGCGCCTGCACATCTGCGGCAATACCATCCGGCTCCTGCCCGATATGGCGAAGAGCGGGGCGGAGATTTTTGATATTGATTGGATGGTGGATATGCAGCGCGCCAGCGGCGCCTTGCCCGGAGTAGTGTGCGGCAACCTGGACCCGGTAGCGGTCTTCTTACAGGGCACGCCGGAGCAGGTGCAGGCGGGCGTAGTTACCAACGCCATGGCTAGCGCGCCGCGCTGGATCTCGGGCGGCGGCTGCGAAATTCCACGCGGCACACCGCAGGCCAACCTGCAGGCCCAGTCGCAAGCGCTGCATAACCTGGCGGGAAAGCGTCCTTAGAATTCTGGCCCGCCTGAAAGGCAGAGAATAAGACTATTGAAAACATATCTCATCGGGAGTTCTAACACTGAATCGCCTGACAAACTTGGCAATTTGCTGAGGAGTCTGGCTAGATTCAGAGTTGACAGCAGGGAAGCCGTCAATAGCGGAATAAACCACGATTTTATTGACTTATATCACTGGCACTGTCACAGCGCTGAGAACACCAATTTCGAGGCTGTCAAGGGAGGGTTATTCAATAGCTTCTCGTGCGCCGGCGTTAGGTTATGAAACTTCGGTAACAAGCTCAGTTGGCAATGGATATGGATTGTAAGTGGGTTCTGGTGTGTCGCCCACATACGCGGGTGGAGTCAGGCTCGGGGGTGGGGTAGCTGTTGGGACGACTTCGGTTAGTGAGGTCACGAACCGGCGAGCAGGTACATCGAAATAAAAAATCTCACCATCCGTAGCAAATAAGGTTAAGCGATTATTCTGTTCAGCCACTACGCGCACACCGCCATGTTTGGTCGGGGTCAAAAATTTTTCACTAAAAAATCGATACGGTAACCAGAAATGGATCACAATCGCTCCCTGTTCAGGGTCATCAGGCAGGGAACCTGCATAGATCACAACCGATATATTATCCAAGTAACCATCCCAACCGTTCAACGCGGTAAGAAACATTTTTTCCGCACTGAATTTCACCATATCACCCTCTCGAGTACCTGTTGGGAGGAGTTCCTGGGTAGGGAAAGGAGTACGCGTGATTGCCGACCAGGTTGCATGTAAAATCACTTTTTGGGTACCTGCATTCAACGTTGGGGTAGAATTTTCAATCTGAGTCGGTATTCGAGTAGGCTGAATAGATAAAGGTCCCTGGGAGTTGAACCGGCCCAATGTTGATATAGCCACAATGGTCAGGATAACGACTACTCCCGACACTAAAAATAAAACTGTTATACTTTGAGACGGCTCCTGTTGTTTCATATTGGCGCCTCATCAGCCGGGTAGTTGGTTTTGATTATCGGTGGACCACTGTAGTCTCATGATAGTGGTTGAATTACTTGCAAGAGCATCATAGAGAAGGCGATAGCCCTCCCATGGATAATTATTTCCATAGCCACATCCATCGCCACACCTGGCTCGCTGTGTCAAAGTTCCCACGAAGTACATCTTACCTGCGTTCATCTGGTTGGCAGAGAAGAGACTCAGGTCTTTCCAGGCAGTGGCGTCTGTTCCCCAAGGAGGCAGGGTTTCAGCGCCATGATAAATCTCTGGAAGTGGTCTGGCATAACGTTTCCCATTCTTTTGAGCACCCCACGAAACATACCACACATCACATCCATACCAAACGGTTTGTGGGTCGTTAGTGGCGCAGGTTGTTCCACTGGCCGATACGGTCATATTTCCGAAATTATAAAAACACCCCTCGACAGAGTTATTCCCCACGGGATCACACGTGCTTGCAGTTTTATAATAATCTAACCATTGCGCTATCCTATACGGATGATTCCAAGCCATTTCGATATCCATTCCGCTCACCGCATCTAATTGATCGTAATATTGGTTATAGACTGAAATTTGCGAAACGATCGAGTTGACTGATTCGCCCCAGGCGGTACCGTGGGCTCGAAAAAAGGCAAGAGTGTTTTCATTACAACAACCGTTGACCCCAATCACAATGGTCAGATGGGATGCAGTATCATTTCCGGTCCCCACATAGTAGCCATGAGCAAACTCTACTGCTGATGTGATTACCTCTGAGACAGGGTGAAAACTACCTATAGCCTCATAAGTTAGTTTTACGCCATAAACACCATTCTTGATCGATGGATATCCGTAATCCAAAATCACCAGATTATCTTGCTTACCGGGTGTATTTAAGTCGTGTTGTCCAAGGGCGTATCCCAAAGCATAAAGCGAATTAAGATCTTGGAGATAGTAGCTCGGCGCTGCCGGCGGTGGGAACATCCTTATTACCAGAGGAAGGTGAACAAAAAGATATTGAGGAGCGTATGGCTCAGCCGTTGCCGGAGGAGGATAAGGCTCTTGCGCAAATCCATCGATCATGAATATTGTCGAGCCGTGCGCTAGCATGATCGCCAGTAAGATCGCTGATAGAATATAAGTGCGACGCATAGTCATCACGCTCACCTCCCCAAATCAAATGACCGTCAACCATCGGATGATTTCCTGTGTTTGCTTCTGACAATTTAATACAACCACCAAAAGACACTATCATCTATCCAAGTAAATGATACAAAATAAAGCGCTTCTTGTAAATAGACAAATTTAATGTTTTCGCTAATTTTCCTTGCACCCTTGTGGGCTGTTGCGAGAAGATGGGGTATGGCGTGTCACATGGATGAAGGTCAAAGCAGAATTGGTAAATGGCGCGTGCTGAGGGTTCTATTATGGGTATTTGTTCGAACCGCCAAATACCGAGGTGGAAGCCGGGAGCGTGCGCAAAGATTTTTGTAAGCAAACTATTTGTTAACCAGGGTCAGGCTCGATGACAACGCCAACCATGGCGGCGGGGAATTGATAATACGAGCTAATAACCTGCAGGTTATGAGCTCGAATCTTGTTTTCGTTAGGTTAAGATAAAAAAAGACGCCTGTTTTGGCGTCTTTTCATCTCCTAGTAGCGGGGCTTGGATTCGAACCAAGGACCTTCGGGTTATGAGCCCGACGAGCTGCCACTGCTCCACCCCGCATCGTTA
>CAZAGA010000040.1:0-16316 GCA_964484335.1 uncultured Anaerolineaceae bacterium | reverse complement strand
CGCCAGCCTGCCTGGCGTCCGGGCTGCTTTCATCGCCAACCTGGCCATGGCCCGCTTGCTGCAGGCCGAGCCTTGCGACCCGGAGTGGTTCGTCTGCCAGGCCCTGCCTGATCCGTATCCCCTGCTGGCCTACCCAGGCAACCAGGCGGCCCTGGAACGGGCCCGCGCCAGCCTCGAGCAGGCGCGGGAACTCAACCCTGCTTCCACCTCTCTCCGCCTGCACCTGGCCGAGATCCTCTTCTCCCTCGGCGAGCGCGAAGCCGCCGCCCGGCTGCTCTCCGGAGTTCCTGCCGGCAAGGCGAATGATAGCCCGCTCCTGGCCGAGGATCGCTACGAGGCCCGCTTGCTGCGCGCCTACCAGGCCGCTGCCCAGGGCGATTGGCAGGCCGCCGTCGATAATTTCCGTCTCGGCCTGGCCTGGAGCGACGAGCGCAGCCTGCCCGCTGATGAGCGCGCCTACTTCCTGGCCCTGGCTGCCCTCGAAGATCAAAAACTGGCCAACGATCCGGCCGACCTCCAGGCCCGCTACCGCGCCGGGCGCTACCTGGCCCAGGCTGGCCAGTGGCAGGCCGCCTATGATCGCCTGGGCGATCGCCAACTGCGCGCTGCCCTGCCCCCCTCCCAGGCTGGCTGGGCCCAGTTCACCGTCGGCCGTTACCTGGAGATCAACGGCGATTGGCCCGGCGCGATTGGCGCATATCGCCAGGCGCTCCAGGTCCAGCCCACCTTGCGCCAGGCCTACATCCGCTTGCTGCCCTTGATGTACATCGCCTCCTCCGCTAACGATATCGCCGCTGTGGAAAACCGCCTGGCTACCCTCGGCCCGACCTATCGCCTCGGCGCCCAGGGCGAAGCCTACCAGGACTTTCAACCAGCGGCTCTGTCGGACGGCTGGACCCTGGTTGGTTACGACCTGGATGAAGAAATGCTCGAACAGGGAAAACACCTTGAAATCTACCTCTGGTGGCAGGGCCAGGATAAGCGCCCGCAGGGCCAGGGTTGGCTGCGAGCCGGCGATTACTGGCTCCAGCGCCAGGTGGTCGCCAACCTGTTCCCCAACGCTGGCTTCGAGTGGGGCGTGGATGAGCGCGGGGTGCCGCTGGGCTACAAGGGTGAAATTTATGCGGCGCCAGTGGGTAGCTTGCAAATCCGCATCGAAGAGATTAATTCGATTAAAACCACGGTCCTGGGCCTGAACAATCAACCTGGTTCAACCCAGATGGGATTGATGACACATACGTTTCCAATCCAGCCTGATAATTATTACCTGATGGCGGGCAGACTTTTTGACCTGGGAAGTGGGTTGAATATTGGCCGCAATTGCTGGGGCGAGGCTTTTTCTCCAGGTGCGCCATTCTACATTGCTTATGCAGGCCTGCGCCCGGCGGGAACCTGGCTGGATTATGCCGCCTTTTCTCAGCCCTTTCCATCCGAGAAACCGGATCTTTGTGGTGGCTTGTTGATTAATTACAATTCTTCTTCAACGGGTTACCTGGATCAAGTCCTGTTCAGCCGGATCAGCCTTCCTTGAAAATTCTTACTGCGCTGAGAATGCGCTGGTTTCAGGCAACCAGGGTTTCACCATTTGGGAGCCTGGTTGCTTTTACATTTCTCACCAACGTATTCTTGGCTCTCGTTGGGTTCTTCACCGGCCTGCTGGTCGCCCGCATTCTTGGCCCGGGCGGCCGGGGCGAGCTCGCAGCCATCCAGACCTGGCCCACTTTCCTCGCTACGCTTGCCATGTTGGGCGCGCCGGATGCCCTGGTCTACTTTTCGGCCCGCCAGCCTGCACGTGCGGCCAGCCTCTTGGTAACATCCATCTTCATCGGGTTATTAGCCTGTGTTCCTGCCGCAGCTCTTGGATACCTGGGCTTGCCTTTCCTGATGGCATCTCAGTCGGAATCTGTTGTAGCCGCAGCCCGCGCCTATCTCTGGATTCTGCCCTTGTTTGCAGTTGTTGGTATGCTTGCTCATCCGCTTCGAGGTCGTAACGATCTGCTTTCCTGGAATTTGATGCGCAGCTTTCCAGCGCTAATGTGGCTGGGTGTCCTGTTGATAGGGATGGTTGCCGGTCAGGTAACTGCGGTAAATTATGCCCGCTGGTATTTGATCGGCATGGCACTGCTCTTCATCCCGATGGCGCTGGTTTTGACAAAGCGCATCAGCGGCCCTTACCAACCATCCTTCGCGGATGTTCGTCCGATTCTTGGCTATGGGTTGCCCAGCATGGTAAGCGGGCTGCCATCCACTTTAAATTTGAAACTGGATCAGATATTGATGGTTGGCCTGCTAAGCCCTCAGTTGCTCGGGTTCTACATTGTGGCGGTTGCCTGGAGCAACGCCACACTTCCGATTCTCAGCGCTCTTCCGGCGGTAATTGTGCCGAAGGTGGCTGGATCCTCTGATCGGATAAATCAACTAAAATCTCTGACCCAAATGACCCGCCTGGGTAGTTCCTTAACAGTTGTTGTTGGCCTGGTCTTTGCCATCCTTTCACCATTGGCCATTCCGCTTTTGTTTGGTTCGGAATTTAAAAACGCGATATCGGCGGGGGTGATTCTCTCAATTGGAGTTGTTTTCCTGAGCATCAATCAAATGCTGGAAAGCGGCTTAATGGGACTGGGGAAGCCAAAACTGGTATTGCTAACCCAGGTAGTTGGTTTGATATTTACCATTATTTTGCTCTTAGTCCTCATGCCGCGTTACAAGATTATCGGTGCAGCGATTGCGTCGACTGTAAGCTATTTTTCAATCACAGTCCTGAATCTGATTTTGTTAACCTTGATGAGTAAAATCGGCTGGACTAATTTTATTCTTCCAAATTCTGAAGATCTTCGGATGATGTTATCTAGGTTTAGGTCCTTATTTGCATTATCGAAACAGGATCCTGGTTCATGAAACAAGGGATATTGACCACTAGGCGTTGGCTTCGCCGGTTAGTTGACTCTTTCTATTCGAAAAATTGGAAAGAAATGGGTAGTTTTGGCTCAGATAGTGTTTGGAATATCTATACAGCGAATTTAGGTCAAAACTCAATCATCTATTCGGCTGGCGTGGGTAAAGATATTTCATTTGAGATACAGCTCATCCATGACTTTCATTGCCAGGTTTATTTATTTGACCCATCTCCTACCGGAATTCAAACAATTGCCTTACCTGTTAACCATGTACCTGGGCTAGTATTCAATCCGGTTGGTTTGGCCGGTCAGGATGGCCCACAAGTGTTTTCCCTTCCTAGAAATCCCGAGGAAGGCTCCTATTCGATATCGGGTGAAAATGATGCTACCACGGACTTCGAATGCAAAAGAATATCGACTTTAATGGCTGAGAATGGTCATTTATATATTGATTTACTCAAGCTCGATATTGAAGGATTTGAATACCCCGTGATCTTTGAAATATCTCAGAAAAAAATACCAGTCAATCAGATCTGTGTCGAATTTCATGATTTTTTCGACTCGATCGAAAAATCAGACACCCGTCGTGCCATGCAAGCATTGAAGAATGCTGGCTATCGTTTGATATACAAAGACGGGTGCAATTTCACTTACTTACAGGAAAAAGTCCTTCAGGAAAAGAAAAGGGCGTCTTGAGAGTTGCAGTATCCAGTATTGGTCGGTTTCATACCTTTGACCTCGCCTGGGAGCTCGAACGGCGAGGCGAATTGTCC
Source organism: uncultured Anaerolineaceae bacterium (assembly GCA_964484335.1). GTDB lineage: Bacteria > Chloroflexota > Anaerolineae > Anaerolineales > UBA4823 > CAZAGA01. The sequence continues at coordinate 12,646 of CAZAGA010000040.1, read as the reverse complement.
CAGCTTTTTACCGCCTACCCAAAATCAAGAGTGGATCGTATCAGTCCACGTCACACGAAGAGTTTTCCTTGGTTAATGGTTCCAGCCATGCTACTGGGGAAGCTTGGCCTGGAAAAGATGCAAAATAGCTTAAACGTCCCAATGCTGATCAGCTTTGATCGTTGGATGGCAGCCAACCTAGAACCCCTGGATGTTTTTCATAGCCTATCGGGAAGCGGGACAATCACCCATGCTCTGGCAAAACAACGGTTTGGCGCCTTGACAGTCTGCGACCGGGGTTCGACTCATCTCTTATACCAAAAAAGAATTCTCGATGAGGAATATGCACGTTGGGGTCTGCCAAATAGGATTTCGGATAAACGCTATGATCGAGAATTATCTGAATACGAGACTTGTGATCTGATTGTGGTTCCATCGCATTTTGTCCGCCGTACCTTTTTGGATTACCAGATCCCCGAAGAAAAAATTGCTGTCGTCCCTTATGGGGTGGATGTGGATTTGTTTAGACCGTTACAAAAAGACGATGCCACCTTTCGGGTGATATTCGTTGGCGCGATGAGCTTTCGGAAAGGGCTTCCTTACTTAATGGAAGCTATCGTCGGGCTGGATTTGCCCAACTTTGAAGTCTGGCTGATTGGTAGCCGTATGAAGGAAACCGAACCTTTGTTGCGTAAATATTCTGACATATTTCGCTACCTTGGCTTTCTACCGCGTGCCGAATTAAGTCGCTATTATTCTCAAGGTTCGGTTTTCGTCCTGCCCTCCATCGAAGAAGGCTTGGCGTTGGTACAGGCTCAAGCGATGGCTTGTGGCCTGCCGCTGATTGTCACTCCCAATACTGGAGCAGAAGAGCTAATCGTGGATGGTCGCGAGGGGTTTATCATCCCAGCCCGATCAACTGAGGCAATTAAAGAAAAAATCATCTACCTCTACGAGCACCCCGATGTTTGTAATGAGATGTCTCGCGCTGCTTTGCGTCGAGTGAGCGAGTTGAATGGTTGGGATACGTACGGGCAGAATATGATTGATCTATATACCCGTTGGCTGGCAAAACGCAACTAAAACAAATCGATGAGTCTCTCGAAAAGTGTTTCGCTCTGCTTGCTCACTTATAACCGAGCTGATAAACTGACCCAAACTCTGGATAGTCTGCTTGCACAGTCCTATCCGAATTTTGAGTTGATTATCTGTGATGATTGTTCGACGGATGGAACCGAAGCTCTATGTTTGGATTACAGTCAGCGGGACGCTCGGGTCCATTATTTCCGCAATCCGCACAATCTTGGGATGCCTGGGAATCTAAACCATTCCCTCCAGTTGGCTAAGGGTGACTACCTGGCGAATCTTCATGACGGTGATGTTTATCACCCCCAGCTCATCGAGCGCTGGAAATCGGCGTTGGATGCCTACCCTGGAGCGGGATTTGTATTTAACGCATACCGCTCCGTTGACAGCCAAGGTATGCCTGTTGAATACCGGCACAAGTTTCCTCCCCTCATTTCAGGAAGTTTTTTGGCGAAACGGATGCTCTCTCGATGGGATTCGCCAGTATTTGGGACGGTAATGGCTCGCCGGGATGTGTATGAGCAGTTGGGTTGGTTCGACCCACAATTCGGAAATTTCAGTGATGTCGATATGTGGATCCGGATAGCATGTAATTACGATGTGGCTTATGTGGATGAGATCTTAATCAATCTCCTGCCGCTTGATCCGTCTCGTTTTTACTCTTTTGTCCATTGGAAGGTGGTTTTTTGGCTGCTTGGAATTCATGTGAAGAATTTAGAGCGCTTTGCCACGATTGATTCTTCTTTTTCGCGATCATGGTCTGAGAAATATCCGGCTCGCCGTCGAGCTTGGATGTTTAGAAATTTCCTGATCTGTATAAAACATAAACGTTGGGATCGAGTAAAAGAGGGCCTGGCAATTTGGAAGGATTCTGACGACCCAATCTTGCGCTTGATTGGGAGTATGCTTGGTAAAAACTCCGACGTTCCAACCTGGTATGAGAGATCGTATTACTGGAACATGATAAGAAAGCCTGACATCAATTTTTGGGGATTTATTGGTCGTTAGCCAGTATCAAATGAATTCAAAGTATCTGATAAATCAATCTTCAAAGACGCTTTACTATCTGGCTGCTCTCTGTTTGTTCGCTGCCAGCATAGTAATTTTTTTGTGGTGGGGAAAATTAGATCTGAATCCCCTCCTAGATAGTCGAGTAGAGTGGGCAATTTTATTTTTAGGAATTTTGATTGGTTTATTAATAATCAATCAAGCTCGCAGAAACAGGAAGCTTGATCTCTTTGAATTTCCTACCTGGTTCAGTTTAAATATTTACATTCAAGCAGTGTTTAGTGTTTGGTTATTTTATGATGACATCAATCAATTCTTTCCAAGCTTAAGAAGTACTTTTAATAGTAAATTGCTGAGCTCCATTATATTATTCGGCGTTAGCATAGGCTGCATTTGGATTGGGCATAATGTTTCATTATTAGCTCTTAAGAAGATTCCCGAAAATACCGGTCGCTATAGAAGAGAACCCAATCTTCCTTTAGTAATGGTAATTTGGGTACTCTTATGGATCTATATAACCTTATCCGTTTTTTCAAATTTTCTTGGTTGGGGTGGGGTTTTAATTGGGGTATGGAGTAATTATCTTGCCTTTGTCCAATTGTTATATTTAGCCGCTTCAGCAGTTTTATTGATTCACCATTTCCGAAATCCGACCTTATTTGGATGGGTATGGTTGGTCATTGCTTTAATCTTTTCCGCAATTAATGGGGTTGCTATTGGTACTCGAGGGGTGGTGTTTTATTTCATCTATATTTTTATACTGGCTTACTATGCCACCAACCGTTATAAATGGAGCTGGTTAGTTTTAGGAGCAATTACCCTGATGATTTTGGTGCCATCCGCATCAGTTTTCAGGCAACAATTCCCGCAGTATCAGGCTGTTTCAGCCCAAGAACGAATGGATTCGACCCTTTCTTCCTTCGGCGAATCTTTGTCGGAGCCAATTCCTGAATTAATTGACCAAGTGGTTAATTTGTTTGCTTCTCGTCAAGGTAGTGTTTTCCTGGTTACTGCCTCGGTAATGCAGCAACACGAAAAAGCTGCCTCGTATGTTGGGAGAGAGATGTTGGATGAATTCTTAATCGGAGTAATTCCAAGAATATTCTGGAGATCAAAACCGGTTGGCTTTTCCAATCTTTATTTGATTACCACAAGGTATACCGATGCATCAACAGAAAGGGTGTTCTCGGAAATTGGCATCATTGCTGATACCTATCGATCAGGTGGTTGGCCTCTTGTTACTATAGTATTTTCTGCACTTGGTTTTTTCATGGGTTGGCTATACGTTAAAGGTCCTTTGTCAAATAAAGATGAGTGGATAGTCTTCTATTTCCTGATGCTTACGGTAGTTATATACAGTCGCTCGCTTTTAGATACTGGACTTTTCTTATTTCAGAGAGCAATCCTGGTTTGGCTTTTTCTGTTTTTTGTTCTTTTCAAACGAGTGTCACCTGGCGATAGTACTGCTGGTTCAAGGGGCAAAAGTGCCCCGGTCTTGCACCTAAGAAATTGAGTTCCACGGCGATATTATTCATAACTATTAAACAATTTGATGAACTTCATTACGAATCATGTGGTGTATATAGAAATTAAATGTTAGAACCATTGGGCGGGAATTGGCCTTTAATATGTCCTAACTGTAAAGCCCAACTCCAATTGCAAGCAGCTTCATACAAGTGTTTGGTTTGCAAACATGATTATTTACTTGATCATGGCGTTGTTGTATTTACGGAGGTGGACAATTTTTACGAAGGACGTTATCTTCCTGAGACATTGAAATTTGATCCTGACGAGAAAAACATCTGGGGTCAGTTTTCTCTATATTTTATTGGTATGCATTATTTTTGGTTCATTCGTAAATATGTGACCTTGAGAAGTAAAGTTCTTGATATGGCTAGCGGTGCTGGAATGAAATTCCTGGCTACTCGATTTTTGACAGCTGGCCTTGAGGTTTCTTCTTCAGCAGCAAAGAAGATGAGCGAGGTATATTCATTATCTTTACAATGTAACGCCAAGAAGGTCCCGCTTCCAGATGGGATTTTTGATGCAGTTGTTTCGAGGTTTTTCTTTGAGCACGTTCCGGCAGGTGAAAAACTTGAATTATTGCAAGAATGTTGGCGACTGCTGAAACCAGGTGGATGGCTGATCGTCCTCCAGGATTGCGAAAGCAACAATCCGCTTTGGCGCTGGGCCAGGCGGGATCCGGCTCTCTTTGACCGGAATTTCATCCAGCGTGATGGACACTTTGGTTTAATCTATCCCAGTCAAAACCTGGCTTTGTTTGAGCAGGCCGGCTTCAAGGTGGTTCAGAAATATGGCGCGAATAAAACCTGCCTGGTCACGCCTTCGATGTTTGGCTGGATGCAGGATTACCGCCAGAAAGGCCCCATAGCCAATTTGCTCCTGGGCTTGGCCGGGCTAACCAACCGCTACCGGTTATTAAACCTTGTCTATTCCGTTGTCATGACTGCCTGGGATGACCTGGTTGAGAAATTCCTCCCCTTGGATCATGCTCGTTATCTTCTCACCGCCTGTCAAAAACCGCTTTGATTAGGCCTGAGGAGTCCGGAAATCGATCTATAATCTATAGGACAGCCAAGAAAAGTTGAAATGAAGCCGCCACATATCTTGTTTATTGGGGAAAACTGGCATGGCTCCAACGCCACTTCTTGCAAGCGCGCCTTTCGACACCTGGGTTGCGATGTTTACGATCTGGATGATTATCACTATTTTCCACGCTGGCAGACTCCTGGTATGCGCGCCTTACGGAAACTCCTCCGGCCACTAATCGCGACAGAGTTTAGGCGCGAGATTGAAAAATTAGCCCTTGAACTGACACCGGATTTGGTGTTTGTTTTCAATGGATCAATGGTCGGGCCGGATACGATTGATGCTTGTCAATCAACCGGCGCGCTGGTGTTCAATTTCTATCCCGATTGGGACTTTGGCCAGTTTTATGCCCAGGCTGGTAATGATTTCGTCAGTTGTATGCAGGCATATGATGTCTTGTTTACGCCAAAGTCTTACCAGGTTGATCGTTTGAAGGATATTGGTGCTCGGCGGGTCGAATTTTTACCCTATGCCTTTGATTCCTGGTGTCACTACCCGGTCAGTCTTTCGGCTGGTGAAGAGTCGGTTTATCAGAGTGATATCGCCTTTATAGGTACATGGGAAGCGGAGCGCGCGGCTATTCTGGAGCAGTTGGTCGCCAGAAATTTTCCCCATACATTGGCTGTCTGGGGTAACCAATGGGAAAGGCTGGATAATCGTTCACCTTTGCGTAAGTATGTTAAAGGACGACCTGCGTATGGCGAAACCCAGGCTCGGGTGTTTGCTGGCAGCAAAATTGCCTTGGCCTTTATCCGCTCACCCGATTTGCACACCGCCCGTTCGTTTGAAATTCCTGCTTTCAGGACGTTCATGCTGGCCCAGCGTTCCAGTGAACACACCCAGTTTTTTATCGAAGGGCGGGAGATCGCCTGTTTTACTGGCCCGGATGAACTGCGTGAGAAAATAGCCTATTACTTGACCCACGAAGCGGAACGAATTTCTATTGCTACTGCGGGGTATCAGCGTGTGGTTCAAGGTGGGAATTCATACGTGGATAGGATGCAGCGGGTGCTCTCGGTATATCACGAGTTGAATGGATAACCCGCCAATTAGATTAGGAAAGGCGTTCCGCCTGGCGGTTTGTCTTTCCCACCCCATTCAATATAAAACACCGGTGCTGCGCGCCCTGGCCCACCAGCCAGGACTGCACCTGGATGTTTTTTACTATTCGGACCGCGGTTTAGTCAGAAAGCATAACCGTTATCACGGAGGCGTGCCTGCCTGGGATGTCCCGTTATTAGAGGGTTACAAATCTGAGTTTTTGCCCAACCTGGTTGATGAAGAAAGCTGGAAGGTACCCTTCATCCAGCCGTTCATCAACCCGGCGGTGATCCGGCGCCTGCGTTCCGGCGCTTATGATGCCGTGATCATCCACAGTTACTTATATCCCAGCGATTGGTTGGCATTTTGGACGGCGAAAAAGGAACACATCAAGGTACTGTTCTATGGCGAGATGTACCCGCGGCATCCACTTTCCACCGGTCAGCGCATTGTCCGATCTTTGCTTCATGCGCGGATGATCCACGGTGCGGACGCTTGCCTGGCGATTGGCTCGCTCGCCCGCCATGTATTTTTGGAAGAATACGGGATACCTGCCAACCGGGTTTTCCTGGCTCCTTATACGGTTGACAATGACTTCTTTATTTCTGAAGTGGAACGGTGGCGCTCCCAAAAAGACCAGGTGAAAGCCGAGCTGGGAATTTCACCTCAGGACTCGGTTGTGCTTTGCGTGGCCGGTATGGTTCCCAAAAAGCGTCAACCCGACTTGATCGAAGCCCTGGCAAAGCTCAACCGTCCGTGCCAGTTGATCCTAGTGGGCCACGGCCCGCTTCTAGAACAGGTGCGAGAGACTTGCCGCCAGCTGCTACCGAATACGCTATTGACTGGGTTTGTTAACCAATCTGAACTGCCGCGCTATTACGCCATTGCAGATGTGTTTGTCCTACCATCTCAGTGGGAAGAGTTCGGTTTAGTGCTCAATGAAGCAATGTGCGCCGGATTGCCAATTGTTGCAACAAATTCTACTGCTGCGACATTTGACCTGGTCCGGGAGGGTAAAAATGGTTTTACCTACAATCCTGGTGAGGTTGCTGCATTGTCGAGCCATTTAGAAATCCTGCTGAGTAGCCCTCTCCTCCGGGAAAAATTTGGAAAAATGTCGCGAGAAATCATCCAGGGTTGGAGCATCACCGAGACAATCCAGGGGATTTTACGCGCTCTGGAAAGTATTCTAGATCAGCATCCGCTTGGAGCCTGATGTGCAGCAAAAAGCATTGCTTTTAATCAGTGGTGCCTATCAGATCAGCGGTGGCATTGCTGCTGTCAACCGGTCAGTTATCCGGGCTTTATCAAACATGGGGTATGAGCAAAATATTTATGTTTTATGTGAGTCTTATGAACTGAAATCAGAATATATTCCCGAGCACTTAAGACACACATATATTTGTTTTAATAATAAAAAAGTTCCATTCACTCGATCAGTTTACAAAGAATTATTTGCCCATCATTACGACATTGTGATGGTTGATCAAATCAACATTGCTTCTTTGATGTCACTTAGCGTTATTCTTAACCGGCAGACATATTTTGTTTGGTTATTCGGTACCGAAGTGTTTCCTCCACGGCCAGATTTTGAAGGTTGGTTAGGATTACGGTTGGCTTCCAAGCGGATAGCAATTTCGAAATTTACGAAGGACATTGTATTAAGTAGCTTTCCTGGCTTACCGGTTCAGGTTTGCGAGTTAGCTCTTGATCCCGATTTTCAACTTGTTGATCTAGCTTTGAGTAAAGAACCAAAAATGAGAGCATTAACACTACCCTCCCTTAAGGGAAGTATGCAAGAGTTAACAGGACATGTAGTATTAAACGTCGGCCGGATGGACAGCCATACTCGTTATAAAGGCCAGGATGAATTGTTGCTGGCTTTTCCAACCATCAGCGCCCAATTTCCCGATTGCCAGCTTGTTCTGGCTGGAGACGGGGATGACCGCGCTAGAATTATCGAAATGGCTTTGTCCCTGCCGGACGAGTTTCACCATCGGATTTTTATTCCTGGCTTTGTTTCTGATGAATTATTGGATCAGCTTTATCGCAGGTGCTACCTGTTTGCCATGCCCAGCTCGGGCGAAGGCTTTGGCCTGGTTTACCTCGAAGCCATGGCGCGCGGCAAGCCCTGCCTGGGCAGCCGGCGAGACGCTGCTCAGTGTGTTATTCGCGATGGAGAAACCGGCCTTTTGGTAAATGACCCGCGTTCGGTCCAGGAAGTGGCCGATAAAGTGCTTTTCTTATTACAAAATCGGGAGCTTGCCGCTCAAATGGGACAGGCAGGTTTCGAGCTCGTGCAATCTCGCTACCTTTTTCAGCATTTTGAGCAGCGATTCTCCCAAATTATTCGATGAATAATAGAAAATCCCATTTATGACTGGTGAAGATCAGCAATATTTTGAGCTTTGTTACCAAAACGGCTTGATTCAATCCCCCTTTTTAGAGGTGGGATCTGCCAGGGTGCAGGGCATTATGCCGAATCTTTGTGACCTGGCCCGCAAGCGTGGTCTTGAAAATGTTATCGGAGTCGACATCCAAAAATCGGACGGTGTGGATGTTTTGGCCGATTTCTCTATTGAGGCTGCTGAATTTTCTCAACACTGGAATTGGGGTACTTTCCATACAGTGGGTGTCTTCAATGTTTTGGAGCATACCTATAACCCAGTCCAGGTGCTGCAGAACGTATTGAGTATCACGCGTCCTGGGGGAGTAATTGTGGTTTCAACTCCTGTCATTTGGCCCATCCATAATTTTCCGGGCGATTTTGTTCGCTTGCTTCCGGATTGGTATATTGAATTTGCTCGCCAAAATCAATTGATGTTGAAACCAGAAACTTTTTGTTGGCTGTCCTCTTTTGGCTTAACGCCAATCAGTTCACAACAGAACAATAACCAGGTTCAGATTCCGAATTTTTTGAATTCAGGACAAGCCAAATCGCCAATCCGATACTGGATTTCGCGATTTGCCCACCGTCTGTTTAATACCTTTGGTAGAACACACGTTTTTCCCAATGTGGCGATCGGCGCCGCGTTTCAGATTCCAGGGAAATAATTAATTCACGCGTGAAAGTATTATTTGTAACCTGTTACTACAAACCTGCTTTCAGCTATGGCGGACCAGTCACCAGCACTGCAGCATTCTGTGAAAACTTGCTTCGCTTGGGTACGCAGGTCACTGTGCTGACTACCAATGCCGGTGGATCTAAGCTGCTGGATGTACCATTGCAGCAACCTGTGGATGTTGATGGAGTCGAAGTCTGGTATTTTCCGCTGAAATTTCGTGGCTTGGGATATTTTTTTGCATCCGGTTTGTTTAGAAAAATCTTTGAACAGGTGAAAGGAACGGAGATTGTATACACCGATTCGGTTTGGGGGTATGCCAGCTTGCCAATTTCATTGGCCTGTAGCTATTGGAAGAAGCCTTATGTTGTTCAATTACATGGTCAACTTGAGCCCTGGTCTTTACGACAGAAAAGGATGAAAAAGTATATCTACCTGAAAATGTGGGGGAAAAAGTTTCTTAATCGATCCAATGGTCTATTCTGTACTTCCGTCGATGAAGCAAATCATGCCAAAAATATTGGTCTTTTCTCTCCGAAGTTTGTATTGCCCCTTGGGGTAGATCTTTCATCAAATACTCTGAACCAACAGCAGGATGTTTTTCGAGGCCAATTGGAAATTCCTGAAGATGCACCGGTTCTGCTCTTTTTAGGCAGAATTCATCACAAAAAACGACCAGATCTCGCGATCCAGATCTTAAGCCTACTCCCGGAGAACCTCCGCCGAACCCACTTGATCTTGGCTGGGCCGGATCAGGAGGACCTTGTTCCAGACCTGGTAGCCTATGCCCAAAAATTGGGCTGCCAGGAACGTGTTCATTTCACCGGCCTGCTTGACCGCCAGCAAATCCTCCAGGCCTTCGCCGCAGCCGACCTGCTGGTGATGCCTTCTGAGCCGCAGTCTGAAAATTTTGGCATGTCCGCTGTCGAGGCCATGGCCGCTGGCTTGCCGGTCTTAGTCTCCGATGGGGTTCCGGTGGGCCGATGGGCTGTCCAGGCTGGTGCAGGCCGGGTTGAATCCTGTGATGCCCAGGCTTTTGCTCGCGCCGTTGCGGAAATGCTTGTAGATCCTTCTCAATTGGCTCAAATGGGAGCCAATGGCCGCGCTTTGGTGCGTGAAAAATTTGAGATCAGGGCGGTTACCCGCCATTTCCTGGATCAGTTCCAGGCAATTACCGAAACTGGCCGTCCCTTAAAAGAAGTTCCTGATGCCTGAACCATTCTCCCCCCTCGACACCCCCTGGAAGCTGCATAACCAGCTCGGTCGCTGGCTCATCTACCCCTACCTGCGCGCCCTCTTCGCCCTGCATGGCGTCGCCTGGGGGCCGGGTTGGAAACTCTATGGCGCCCCCTTGCTGCTAAAGCACCGCCGCTCGTCGATCTCCTTCGGCCCCGGGCTCAGCCTGCGCTCGACCTTGCGCGCCAACCCGCTTGGCGCTAACCACCGCGTTGTAGTCTGCACCTGGCAGCCCGGCGCCGTCCTCCAGGTCGGCCGGGACTTCGCCATGACCGGCGGTGTGCTTTGCGCCGCTCGCTCGATCCTCATCGGCGACCGGGTCACCGTTGGCGCCAATACCACCATCATCGATACCGACTTTCACCCCCTCAAGGCTGCTGCCCGCCAGGCCGACCCTAACGCCGGGGCTGCTGCCTGCGTAGTGATCGAAGACGACGTCTTCATCGGGATGAGCTGCCTGCTGCTCAAGGGCGTCCGGGTTGGCCGAGGGGCGGTGATCGGGGCCGGCAGCGTGGTGACCGGCGATATCCCCTCCGGGGCGATCGCCGCCGGCAACCCGGCCCGGGTGGTCGGTTTAACCGAGAAGTAGCGATTCGTTCCTCTTCAAATTTTTTTAATCGAAAACGATCCCTTGAGCCAGTTCTACCTGATCGTCGGAGCCGTTTATCCGCCTGAGCCGGTGATTTCCGGTCGCAATAGCGCCGACCTGGCCGCCGAGTTAGCCCGGCGTGGGCGCCAGGTACGCGTGGTCGCCCCTTATCCCAGCCGCCCGCTCGGTCGGCGTTACCCCGGCTACCCCCGCCGCCTGTATTGGAGCGAGCCCTCGCCGGAGGGCTATTCGATCACCCGCTGCCTGGCGGCGACCTCGCCGGCCGCCAGCCTGCTCAGCCGGCTGGCTGAAAACCTCAGTTTTGGCCTGCTCTCCGCCTGCCTGTTGCTATGGATGCGCCCGAAGCCCTGCGCCGTCTTTGCCAATACCTGGCCGCTGTTTGCCCAGGCGCTGATCTGCTGGGTCGCTCGCCTGCGCCGCATCCCGCTGGTATTAGGCGTTCAGGATCTCTACCCCGAATCCCTCGCCGCCCAGGGCCGCCTGCGCCCGGCGAGCTGGCTCTTCCACCGCCTGCAGGCCCTCGATCGCTGGATTGCCGCCAACAGCCACGCTCTGATGGTCATTGCCCGTTCGTTTGAGCAGGTCTACCGGGAGCAGCGCCGCATTCCAGCTTCTAAAATCCACCGCATCCCGATCTGGATCGACGACAGGGGCCTGCTGGCTGAGCTGGCCGCCTTGCCGCCGGGTGAAAACCCGGTTCGCCGGCGCCTGGGCATCCCGTCCGAGGCCTTCCTCTTCGTCTATGCCGGGAATCTCGGCGCCGCGGCTGGCCTCGAAGCCGTCCTCGAAGCCCTGCAGGGTAGCTCGCTGCCCGCCCATCTCTTAATCGCCGGCGCAGGCCCCCGCCTGGAGGTCTGCCGCCGCCTGGCCGGCAAGCTGCCACCGGGGATGGTCCACTTCCTCAGCCCCTGGCTGAAGGAAGATACCGCTGCCGTGCTGGCCAGCGCCAATGCCTTCTTGCTGCCTACCTACGGCGAGCAGGCCTTTGCCTCGCTGCCCTCCAAGCTGGCTGCTTACCAGCTGGCCGCCCGCCCCGTCCTGGCGATTGCTTCCCAGGGCACCGACCTGGCCGGAGCGATGGAAGAATCGGGCTGCGGCTGGCTGGTCCCGCCCGGCTCGCCCGAAGCCTTGCTCAGTGCCCTGGCCCAGGCCTGCCAGGCCGCGCCGGATGAGCGCGCCCGGCGCGGCGCTGCCGGGCGGGAGTATGCCCTGGCCCATTTTTCACGCGCCGCCTGCCTGCCGCGTTTGGTAGAATTAGTCGAAGACTGTATTTAATTTTATTATCTAATAATCGACTACGTCGATTATTAGATAATAAAATTAAATGATCAAATAGGTACCACATGGCTTCTGTGCTCGAAAAACTCTACCGCTCTCCGTTTGGTCGCCTGATGTCCGGGCTGGCCTGGAGTCTCGGTCGCTTCCAGCGCCCGGTCATGCTCTACGGCTACCAAGACCTGCCCTCTGGCCAGTGGCGCAAGTACACCCGCCTGAGCAGCAGCGCTGTGCTGGTGAACCGCCCGGCGCTCTCGATTGGCGACCACGTTTGGATCGGGCATTATTCGATCCTCGACGCCACTGCCGGGCTGACCATCGAAGAAGGTTGCCAGCTTGCTGCCTGGATCGGTATCTACACCCACGGCAGCCAGAATTCGATCCGCTTGCTCGGCGACCAGTTTGTTCACATCCCCAACCAGCAGCGCGCCGGCTACACCCGCGCCGCTGTGCATATCGGGGCGTATTCCTTCCTGGCTGCCGGGGTTAAGGTCCTGCCTGGTGTGACTATTGGCAAGGGCTGCCTGGTCGGGGCCGGTTCGCTGGTGGTGCGCGACCTGCCCGATTACTCGGTCGCGGTTGGCTCGCCGGCCGTGGTCAAGGGCTCGACTATTGACCTCGACCTGGAGTATTTCCGCCAGGAGGACTTCTCCGCCACCTATTACGATCCCGATGCCTTGGTGCTGATCAAGGAAAGGCTTTCGCGACCTCAATAAGATACCGTGCCACGGTTTCTTAT
>CAZAGA010000039.1:0-16506 GCA_964484335.1 uncultured Anaerolineaceae bacterium | reverse complement strand
ATTTAATCCCAAAAATTCCAGGGCTGAGCTTGAAAAGCTTCGATGATGAAGAGCAGTTGATCAAGCTGCTGCAAGATTTCTGCCGGGTCCTGCGCAAACCCGTCGAGGTGTACTTTGACGGCGCGCCCCCTGGCCAGGCCCGCCAGCAGCGCCATGGCCAGGTTACTGCCATTTTCGTCCGCCAGGGCCTCACTGCCGATGCTGCCATCCGCCAGCGCTTGATAAAATTAGGCAAGTCCGCCTCGCAATGGACAGTCGTCAGCTCCGATCACGCTGTCCAGAACGCAGCCCGCCTGGTTCACGCTCAATCGCTCAGCGCTGAAGAATTCTCCCGCCTGCTCCAAAACAGCCTGGCTGCAGGACCTGCGCAGCCGGCGCGCGATCATCAGCCGGAAATGAGCCCGTCAGAGCTGGCCGAGTGGATGAGCTTGTTCGGCCAGGATTCCGATTTTGGGAAAAAGGGCGGAAAATTTTAATTAGAAATTAATGCAATTTAGACCAAATTAGGGTATATTAACCATGCAGGCACCTGCCCTCCCCCATTTATTGGTATTCAGGTGTCCTGCCACCGGTATCGGTGATCAGCACGTCCCCCCCGTGTTGAAACTCCCGGTGGCCCTCCTTAGATTGCCAGGCGTGTCCCCCCCACGCCTGGTAGTCATTTTAAAGCCGCCGGTATAAAACCAACATCGTAGAATCATCAATTGCCGGGGCATGGTGGGTGAAGTCTTCGATCCGCGTATCCAGAGCCTGCAGCATACCCTGCGCAGAATCAGCCCCTCCCGAAAAAGCCGCCTCCCCGGCGGATCGCACCAGGCACTCCAGGCCAAATAGCTCACCATCCGGCGAGAAAGTATCCGTCACACCATCCGTATAAGTCACCAAATAATCGCCTGGCCCGAGGGTGATCGATCGTTCTTCGATCACGATGCCTTCCTGGACACCCAGAGCCATGCCGGTCTTGGTCAGTTGCTCAATCGCTTGTTCCTGGCGGCGCACCCATAGCGGTGGATTCTGTCCGGCATTCGCATAACACAGCTCGCCGCTGTGCAGGTCCAGATTGGCGTAAAACAAGGTTACAAAAGTGCCCCCGTGCGCATCTGGCACCAGCAGATCATTCACCTGGTATAACGCCTCGGCTGGGGAGAGCGAATCCTTCATCGTCGCTCGCACCAGCGCCCGGACCAGGATCATAAACAGCGCCGCCGGCATTCCCTTGTCCGCCACGTCCGCCATCACCACCCCCAGGCAGCCGTTCGGGGTAAGGAAGATGTCATAGAAGTCGCCGCCCATCTCGCGCGCGGTTCGCCACCAGACGTTAACCTCCCAGCCAGGCAAATCAGGCATCTCGCTAGGCAAGAAGGCGCTCTGGATCTCGCGCGCCAGTTGCATCTCACGCTCGAGCCGTTCGCGTTCAGCCATCTCACGCTTGAGCAAGCTGTTTTGGATTGCCAGTGCCGCCTGCTGCGAAATACCGGTCGTGATTTCCAGGCGCTTTGAGCGCAGGCGCAGGTTGGAACGGCTGCCAGCATCTTCAACACCGCGCAGCGGATCGGGCTCTTCCACCAACAGCGCCCCTAGCACTTCCCCCTTGACTGAAAGCGGAAGTGCGATCAGCAAGCGCGTATCTTCCTTAAAAAATTCTTCGACCTCATCCACCTCCGGCGCAGGGAGGTAGGTCCAGTTTTCGGGCACATCTTCCCACTGATCATCCATCACCGGATTGAGCGGATAAGCTGCCAAGCGATCCTGCTGGATCGCCGCTTCCAGGAGCGGAAATTCATCCAGCCCCAACGGAAATGCGTTTGCGGTACGTGGTAAACCGTAGGATTGCGTCAGTTGGAGTTGTTCGGTCTTTGAGTCATACAGGTAAATTACCACCCGTTTAACCCCGGTCAAGATTGGGGTAATGCGCACGATCGACTCCAGCGACTCGTCCAGATCGCTCGAGCTGACCACTGCCTGGGCCACCTGTAGCAGCGCCACCGACACATACGCCTCTTCCTTTTGCGATTTCAGCAGGTGCATGTTCTCAATCGCCGTCGCCGTCTGGTGGGCAATCCCCTGCAAGATCGAAAGCTTCTGCTCGAAGAAATTTTCCAGGGTCTGCAAGGTGGTTTTGAGCGGATCGCCGGTGTACTGAACAAACAGCGCTCCCAGGATATCGCCATGCGCCGCCAACGGGACCAGCACCAACAGCTCGAGCGGTTCGACCTGGGGCGAAACCGGGGGGAACAGACCAACCAGGCGCAAATCGTCGCCCTGGCGCTGTAGAATCGTCGCATGCTTTCCCGACCACAAGGTATCCATAGCCGGGAGGTCACCCGGGGTGAAGCGCCGCCGCTCGAATTCAACCTGCGCCTCGGGCAACAATCCACTCGCCGCTGCCGGGAAGAAAACCCCATCTTCGTTGCACAGGTAAATCGCGCAGGCCTTAACCCCCACCAGCATCGGCGTTAGGTTAACCACCGTAGCAGTCAATTCATTAAGGTCATCGATTGACTGGGTTGCTTCCGCCACCTGCAGCAGGACAGTTGAAACCCAGATCTGCTCGTGAGCCGACCCGTATAAGCGCGTGTTCTGAATTGCTACCGAAGCATAACTGGCAAAGGCCGCCGTCATCGCCCGCGCCTCGCCGCCATAGCGTCCCACAGCCTGGTGCAGCAGCATTAATAACCCCAGGCGCTGCTCGCCAATCCGGAGCGGTGCCGCTACTGCCGAATAATCCTTCGGAAATTCGAGCGTCGTTGCCAGGCGATCCGAGGTCGACCCACTCGCCCGCGTAACCGGCTGGTCCGAGTGCAGCGCTTCCAGCAGCCAGGCCGGCAACCCGTTCCCAGCCTCGCCATCAAAAGCCGCCTGCTCCAGTTCAAGAATATCGCCCAGGTTCAAACCGACCTGTGGCATCAGCCAGGCCAGCCCTGCCCCTCGAACTGAGGCCAGGCGCAAGCTGGCAGCCATCCGGGCCAAGTCGCCGCTGCCGGATTCTTCCTCCAAAAACCAGATTGCCGCCAAGTCACACGGCAGGTTGCGTTCCAGCTCGATCAGCGTCGCATCCAACACCTGCTCCAGGTCAACCTCGGCCGAAAGCAAACCAGCCACTTCCCGCAAGCTATCGGCAACCTGGCGTCGCCAGCGTTCTGAGCGGTACAGGCTGGCATTCCGCATCGCGATCGCAATGCTATCCGCCAACGCCTCAAATAAAAATTGTTCCTGGTTGCCAAACGCGCCCTTCCGATCGCTCTGGATATCCAACACCCCGAGCACTTCCTTGCCAAAACGTAGCGGAATAGCCAACTCGGCCTGGGTTTCATCCGGGAAGACCTGCGCCGGGCGATAGCGGTCATCCTGGGTTATGTCATTCACCAGCGCCGTTTCGCCGCGTTGAGCCACCCAGGGAATTAATCCCTGTGGGCTGTCCAGGTCGTAAGCAAAGTCCTGGCCCGCCAGGCTCTGGCTGCGCCCGCCGCTGCCAGCTTCGTAGAAAATCTTCCGCCGCCCAGGGTGGACCGAGAACAGGTGCACAAACGGAAAATGAAAGCGCTCGTGGATCAGATCCACTACCTGCTGGAGCAGTTCTTCCTCGTTCAAGATCGACGTTATTGCATTTCCAACTTCGGTGATGGTTGCCAGCTGCGCTGCCCGCCGCTGGTCGGCTGCCATGCGCCGCCAATCTTCTATCGTGATCACCACCTGTTTTGCCGCCCGCCTCAACAGGTCGAGCTCAGGTTTCCGAAAAGCCGCCCCCGGATTACGGTTGAAGGTGATCACCCCCAAAACAGGCGCCTCAAGCTCGGTTTCTGCCAGGGGCATCAGGGGCATCGCCAACTCAAACGCTTTTATCCCCACCCTTCCCGAACAAACCTGGCGCTGGAAGAGCGCTTTTTGAGCCAGCGCAGCCTGCGGCGCAGCCGAAAATGGCCCCAGATCCTTATATCCCAGCTCTTCGCCCAGCCAATCCGCCAACCACAGCTCGACTTGCCCACCAGACAGGTCTGCCAGGCCAGCCAGGATGATCTCCTGCGCAGACAAAATCTGCCCCATGCCAGGTCGGGACTGAGAAACGCTAAGTCCGGGGATGCCGGTTGAATTCGAATGGTTCAGGGCATGCAAGTCTTCACCCATCTCCAGCAAGCGCTGCCAGCCTGAGCTGGGTGATTTTCGATTGATTTGTGATTCCCCCAGGCTGCGGAGCGGGTCGCTCACGCCATCTTCTCCCGCCATTTGATCATGGTCAGGGTATTGCAGCCGTCTTCTGTGAATAATGCCGGCGTGAAGTGAACTTCGTCCATCAACTTCCGCATGAAGTAAATCCCTAATCCACCTGTTTCGCGCTCTTCCAGCGGAGCATTCAAGTCAGGTTCAGCAACGGTCGTCGGATCAAAAGGTTGGCCGCAGTCGTGCAAGATAATCGTCAGCCGGTCTCGAAAGACCTGGCAGGTGCACTCGACCATATCCGTGCTTTCGCCGCCATAGGCGTGCTCAACAATATTCGTGAACGCCTCATCCGTCGCCAACTCAATCGCATAGGTGGTTTTCGCGTCAAAACCACAACTCTCGGCAGCCAACCCAACAAACTCACGTACGGCATCCAGGCTCTCATACTGGGCAACAAAAACTCGACTCTCCTGGGAATGTTCGGCAGGCGAGCCTTTTGCACCGCTAGCTGGCGTTGTAGACGTCATAACGATAAAAAATTCTGTCAGGGTTAATGCAGAAAGAAAGGATGAAGGTTGAAAAGCAGGCTACTTTTCAACCTTCGCCCCAGGTTAGATTCGACGCTAAAAATACCCTACAGCCGTTGTGACGTCGTCAAAAAATCCAAACAGTGGAACAAAACCTGCCAGATCCAACGCCTCATAGATACGCTGCGGCACCATCGCCAGAAGCACCTCGCCGCGGTTGAAACGCTTGCAGTTCTTCTGCGTGTTAATCAACACCCGTAGCCCCGCGCTGGACATGAAATCAATCTCGCTCAGGTCGATTACAATCTTAAATCGCCCGGCATTCGTGATAACGTCCAGCGCCTCAGCCAGTTGCGGAGCAGTCTGGCTGTCCACACGGCCGGTAACTTTGACCAGATCACAATGTTTATAATGGGTAGTGGTGACTTCCATTGGCGAACCTCCGCTTGAAAGAATATCGAATAGGTCTTAAAAATTATATCATGAGTAAATACCAATAACCAACGCATCGGTTCATTCCGTCGCTAATCATGCCGATTCGGCCCAAAAGTTCCCTTGCAGATAAAAAAACTGCCAGTTGACGCAGAAATCCATAACATTTATCACTATTCATTTGACCCGCCGGCGATTATCCTATGATCATTCGTGGAATTATCCCTGTATGAAGGAGAATACTATGAAATCTGGCAACCGGTATCGTTGGTTTGTGTTAGCCATTTTCTTCTTCTTTACCTTGCTCCACCAGGCTGATAAATTGCTTATCGGTCCATTGACAACCCCGATCATGGAGCATTTCAAAATCAGCCGCACCCAGATGGGCGCGGTAACCACCGGAGCATTGATCGTTGGCGCAGTGGCCTATCCACTCTGGGGTTATTTATACGATCGCTATGCCCGCGCTAAACTGCTCGCCCTGGCTTCCTTCTTGTGGGGCGCATCGACCTGGTTAAGCGCCATCGCCCCCACCTACCCCACCTTCCTGGTAACTCGCGCTTCAACCGGGATCGACGACTCGAGCTATCCGGGCCTGTACAGCCTGCTTTCCGACTATTTTATCCCCCAGGTGCGCGGGAAGATTTATGGTTTCCTGGAGTTGACCATGCCGCTCGGTTACTTGCTCGGCATGGTATTGGGACTTTTTCTGGGTGGTGCGATTGGCTGGCGGTCTGTCTTTTACATCACCGGCAGCCTGGGTGTTTTATTGGCTGGTTTCATCTTCTTCACCGTCAAAGAGCCGCCGCGTGGCCAGAGCGAGCCCGAAATGGCTGGTTTGGAAGAACGCGGCCAGTATCGCTTCACCTTAAAGGCTGCCAGGGATTTGTTCAAGAAGCGTACCCTGCTCATCCTCTTTGTCCAGGGTTTCTTTGGCGTCTTCCCCTGGAATGTAATCACCTTCTGGTTCTTCAACTATCTAGAAACTGAGCGCGGCTACTCGCAAAATGATGTTTTCATAACCATGGTGGTGGCCGTCTTGGTCCTGGCCGCCGGCTATCCGCTAGGCGGCGCGTTAGGCGATTACGCCTTCAAGCGCACACCGCGTGGCCGGGCGATCGTTGCCGGCCTGGCGGTATTGCTGGGCGCGATCCTGATGGTTATCACCCTCAACATTCCCATCCCACAAAAAATGCTCTTCATGGGCATGCTGGCTCTGACCGCCCTGTTCATCCCTATGGCCGCGCCAAACGTTGTCTCCACTGTCCACGACATCACCCTGCCGGAGGTGCGCAGCAGCGCGCTGTCCATCCAATACCTGATCGAGTCCTCCGGTGCCGCCCTGGCGCCACTCCTGGCAGGCTATATCGCCGACCAGTCCAACCTGAAGACCGCTTTCCTGATCATTTGTACCTCCACCTGGCTGGTATGCGGCGTCTTCTACCTGATGGTGGCGCTGGTTATTCCAAAAGATATCCAAACCCTCCGCCAGCAGATGCGCGAGCGGGCTGACCAGGAACGCAAGCTCCAGGCAGCCTGATCAAAGATCCTGCATAAAAAACGACCGCCAGGCGGTCGTTTTTTATGCAGGATCGGCTGTGCTCAAGATCTCTTGCAAACGGGGGTGTTCCGAATAAAATCCGCGCAAGTCGGCCGGCAGCAATGCAGCAATCTGGCACATAATCTCATCCGTATATTGGTTGAGTTGCGCCTCTCGTTGCTTCGGTTGGAGCGGTGGCAAGTGATATGGCTTCCCAATGGTTACCGTCACCTGCGCCCGCTTGAAGCGCTTCAAACGGGAAAGAACTTCCTTGTCCCACGTCCCGGTCGCCGCCACTGGCACGATCGTCGCGCCCGATTTCGCCGCCAGGTAAGCTGCCCCCCAGCGCGCTTCCAGCAGTTTCCCGCTCGAGCTGCGCGTCCCCTCCGGGGCAATCGCCATTGCTCCTCCCTTCTCCAATCGCTTCAGCACTTCGCGCAGCGCCCCAAAATCGGCATTATACCGGTCGATAAAAATCCCGTTTACCCGCCGGGCAAACCAACGCCAGAATGCGCTCTTGCGATATTTCTCTGCAATAATCAGGATAATATCCTCTCGCTTCAGCAAGTAAAAAACCAACAGCACTTCCATCCGTCCAGCATGATTGGCGGTTAGCACCAGGGTGCCCTGCTGGGGCAGGTTATCCCAACCAACCGTCTCAACCCGAGCAATCAGACCGATCAAGGTTTTTACAATCCAGCGCACAAAACGGTATCCCATTCGCCCAATTATAAACGCTTTCATTGCTTTCTAATTCAATCCCTGGGGTTTATTATTCGATTTTTTATCTGATTAGTTTGTTTCAGGTGATAGAATCACAAACCTAGTGAATAATCAGGCCTCTCTCGAATCTACCACCTTGGCCCGGCTGCGTCAGAACTGGGCGATTTTCACGTGTCTCTCCATCGCCTACCTGGCCGCCGGATATACCTTGCTTTCATCTTCCTGGCAAGCTGTGCCTGCCGCACGCTGGTTGCTCCTGGCCAGCCTGGCCACGGGCTATCTACTGGCAGTCGTCTGGAGAAACCTGGCCCACAATCGCCGCCCAGGAGAGACCACTCTTTTACCTAATCTCGGTTGGGGTAATTGGATGACCATGCTGCGCGGGTTAGGCATTGCCGGGGTGATCGGCTTTATCTTCTCCCCTCGCCCGACCGGTTGGCCGGCCTGGCTTCCCGCTATTCTATATAGCCTGGCTGTGATTGCGGATATTCTGGATGGCTTCCTGGCGCGTAAAACCAACCATGCCACCCGCCTGGGCGTGATCCTCGACCTCAGTTTTGACGGCCTTGGCGTCCTGGCTGCTGCCATCTTGCTTGTCCAATATGGCCAGGCACCAGCCATTTACCTGCTGGTCGCCGCTGCCCGCTACCTATTCCTGGCCGGAGAATGGCTGCTTCGCCGCCTGGGACGTGCCACCCAGCCCTTGCCGCCCAGCCTCCAGCGCCGTATTTTTGCAAGCCTGCAGTTTGTTTTTATTGCCGTGGCGCTCTATCCGGTTTTTCCCCCCAGCTTAACCCGCTTCGCTGCCCTGTGTTTCGCACTGCCCTTCCTGGTCGGTTTTGGTCGCGACTTCCTGCTGGTCGGTGGCTTTATCCACCCCGCTGCTGCTCCAGCCCAGCTCCAGCGTATCATCCCCTTACTGCAGTTTTCCCTGCGCCTGGTACTGGCCGGGCTGGCAATTGTTTCCGCTGCCCAAATCTTCCGCCAAGGAATAACCCAAACCCTTCCCGGCCTGGCGCTCCTCCTACTCCAGACCCTGGCCGCCATTTTGATCCTGCTCGGCGTCGCCGTGCGGATCAGCGCCGGCGTTGCCCTCGGCCTGCTCGGGTTGAGCCAGCATCTCCTCTCCCCAGCCCTGCTTCAGTATATCCAGGTCGCCGCCTATTGTGCGCTAGTGTTTTTAGGCGGCAGCCGCTTCTCGCTCTGGACGCCCGAAGAAATCTGGTATCGTAATCCGCTTGGCCAGGCCCACCACCGCTCTCAAGGTAGAACCTCTGATGAAACGCTTCCTGAAACCAGCTAACCTGTTCGGATTAGCCCTCCTGATCGCAGCTTTGCTGGCGCTTCGTCTGCTGCCCTGGCGCGCCGTGCTTATTATCCTGAGTACTCTGACAGCCCTGGAAATCATGATCCTGCTGGCAGTCAATGCTGCCATCTTGCTGCTGTTTAGCGCCCGCTGGTGGTTGATTTTACGCGCTTTTGGCCACCGGATTCCGTATTACAAATTATCCATCTATCGCATTGCCGGCTTCGCGATCAGTTATTTTACGCCCGGTACCCAGTTTGGCGGCGAACCTCTCCAGGTTTATCTGGCATCCTCCCGTCATGGCGTGCCAGCCAGTACCTCCACTGCCGCGGTCGCCCTGGATAAGCTCTTCGAGTTGTGCGCAAATTTCACCTTCCTGGCTACCGGGGTGCTATTTATTGCCAGCTCCGGCCTGCTCCCGGGCCTGGCCAGCCCGCAGTTAGCGCTTTGGGCCGGCGCACCCCTGGCTCTCCCATTGCTCTACTTATGGAGCCTGTTTACGGGTCGCCGCCCATTCAGTACACTGGTCCTACACTTGCCGGCCCGGTTATGGACTCAGCGCTGGCTGAAAGCAGTCCCCCCACTGGTCACTGCGACCGAAAGCCAGATCGCCCATTTTTTTAAAAACCATCTCGGTACCGCGTTTGCGACCCTGGCGATCTCCGGCCTGGTTTGGTTGGCCATGGTACTGGAGTATCGCCTGATGACTGCCTTTCTGGGCGCCAATCTCGACCTTTCCCAGGCGATCGCCGGCTTCACGGCCACCCGCCTGGCATTCCTGACCCCGCTCCCCGGCGGCGTCGGCTTGCTCGAAGCCAGCCAGGTTCTGGCCCTGCAGGCTTTCGGATTCAGCCAGGCTGCCGGCCTGAGCCTAAGTCTGCTCATCCGCGGCCGGGATATCCTGATCGGCCTATTTGGCCTTTGGCTAGGCGCCCAGGTTGGCTGGAAACCTAGTGCCTCCCCTGCCTCACTCCCAGCGCAAATGGCCAGCCAGACCTTTGCACCGCCAACCACCAATCCAGCGCCCCACCCAGTCCCAATACCTGCCGATCCCTGGAGAAAATCATGAACAAAAAACTTACCCCTCTCCGCACCTTTATCATCCTTTGCGCCTTGGTCACCGGCCTGATCCATCTCATCCTCGGCCCGCTCCTATTACGCGGCGAAGATTACCAGGCGCTTGGCCTGCCTTTCATTCTTAATGGCATCGCTTACCTGATGCTCCTGGCCGCCTATTTCCTGCCTCAGTCTTTTTTCCGAAACAATCGTCGGCTTGTTCGCGGGGCGTTGATTCTGCTCTCGGCAGTAACCATCCTGGCCTGGCTCATCATCAATCGCGATTTCACCGATCCGCTTGCACTGCTCAGCAAGGCTGCCGAAGCAGTCCTGATCGTTTTGCTGCTGGTTGACCGGCCCTAGGGCAGTTGCCCAAGGAAAACTTCCATGAAAGAATGTATCGTCACTAAAATGGTTTCCGCACGTCTCCCCAATTCAGAGGGCGAGTTTCAGCTTTGCCTGTATCACAACAACCAGGATAGTAAAGAACACTTGGCCCTGGTTATGGGTGAGGTAGCCGGCCAGGCGGAAGTCCTGGTGCGCGTCCACTCCGAATGTTTCACTGGTGATGTGCTGGCCTCACGCCGCTGTGATTGTGGCGAGCAGCTCCACCAGGCTATGCGCCAGATCGCCCAGGCCGGCCAGGGCATCGTCATCTATCTGCGCCAGGAAGGGCGTGGCATCGGCCTGCTGAAGAAACTCAAAGCCTATAATCTCCAGGACCAGGGCTACGATACCGTAGATGCCAACCTGCTCCTCGGTCATCAGGCCGATGAGCGTGATTACACCGTGGCTGCCCGCATCCTGGATGATCTGCAGGTGCGTTCAATTCGCCTGCTGACCAACAACCCGAGTAAAATTGCTCACCTCCAGGCATTGGGGATCCAGGTCAGCGAGCGCGTCCCGGTCGAGGTCACCATCCATCAAGAAAATGCCCAATACCTGGTCACCAAGGTTCAGCGCATGGACCACCTGCTCGACCTATCCAGCCAACCGCCCTCGGACTTACCCGGTTAGCTATGCTACCTTTCGAAGAGTGGATGACCAAAGTTGAAGAGCATGTCCAGGCTCACAGCCGTCCCCTGGTCGGTCTGTGCTACGCCCAAAGCCTGGATGGTTGCATAACCGACCGGCCGGGAGCGCCGCTCTCCCTCAGCGGGCCACAATCCAGACAGTTAACCCATCGCCTGCGGGCCTCATTCGACGGAATCTTGGCTGGGATTGGCACGCTTCTCGCCGATGACCCCGAGCTTACCGTCCGGCTGGTAGCAGGGCGGCAGCCCCAACCCATCATCCTCGACAGCACCCTCCGAACCCCACTCGAAGCTCGCCTGCTGCGCGGCGACCGCCAGGCCCCTCGGCCCTGGATCGCCGCCGCGGACCCGCTCGATCCCGCCCGTGCCACCCGGCTAAAAGCTGCTGGAGCGCATCTCCTCCCCCTACCGTCCGGCCCAAACGGGCTCGACCTGGCTCGTCTGCTTGATCTCCTGCCGGCCATGGGTATTCACAGCCTGATGGTCGAAGGCGGCGCACAGGTGATTACCAGCTTCCTCTCCCAGGATTTGGCCGATTTCGCTGTGATCACCCTGGCGCCTTGTTTCCTGGGCGGCCTGTCCGTGATTACACCTGGTGGCCTGGCTGTAGGCGCTGGCCGGGTTGGCTATCCCCAACTACATCAGGCCGGCTGCCAGGCAATTGGAAGAGACTGGATCGTATGGGGTAGGTTAAAATAAGAGCCTATGCTCCAGTCGCTCTATTTCACAGCTCCAGGTCAGGTCGAGTTGCGCCCGGAACCGCTGCCCCCACCCGGCTCCGGCCAGGCGTTGGTGCAGACCCTCTGCACCGCTATCAGCCCCGGCACCGAAATGCTCATCTTCCGCGGCCAGTTTCCTGCCTCGCTGGCCCTGGACGAAAATCTCAGCGCCCTGTCTGGTGGATTTCACTACCCGCTGCGGTATGGGTATGCCGCTGCCGGCCGGGTGATCGAAACCGGAAAGGACGTCGACCCCACCTGGCAAGGTCGCCTGATCTTTGCTTTTCAGCCCCATGCGAGCCATTTTATCGCCCCTGTGGCAGAGCTACTGCCCATCCCTGAGGGCGTTTCTCCCGAACAGGCCGTCTTCTTGCCCAATCTGGAAACCGCGCTCAACTTTGTTATGGATGGCGCTCCGCTGATCGGTGAGCACGTTTTGGTCTTTGGGCAGGGAATCGTCGGGCTGCTGACTAGCGCACTTCTAGCCCAATTCCCGCTCCATAGCCTGGTTTGCCTGGACCCGCTGCCCTTGCGCCGCCAGGCCGCCCTGGCTCTGGATGTCACCACTGCCCTCAATCCAACCGAAACCAACTTCCTGGAGAGCCTGAAGGAATTCCAACCCTTTGGCGCCGATTTGGTGTACGAGCTTTCCGGCGCGCCGCCGGCCCTTGACCAGGCCATCGCCGCTACCGGCTTCGGCGGCCGGGTGGTGATTGGCTCCTGGTATGGCGAGAAGCACGTCCAACTCGACCTGGGCGGCTATTTCCATCGCAGCCGCATTCGCCTGATCAGCAGCCAGGTTTCCAGCCTGGCCCCCGAGTTAACCGGCCGATGGAACAAAGCCCGCCGCTTTAAGTTGGCCTTGAAAATGTTGACCAGCCTCCAACCCGAGCGCTGGATCACCCACCGCTTTCCCCTCGCTCAGGCCCAACAGGCCTATAGCCTGATCGACCAACATCCCCAGGATGCTATCCAGGTAATCTTCCAGTTCTGATCGCCCGCCTGCGCCATTCTCCCCGCAATTTAATTAACCTGCGCTATAATCAAAAAATGACTGTTAACCTGCTTATAAACCAAAACATTATCCTCGGCGTGACCGGCTCGATCGCTGCTTATAAGGCCGCCGAGTTGGCCTCCCGGCTGACCCAGGCTGGCGCACAAGTCGAAACCATCCTAACCGCCTCGGCCCAGCAGTTTATCAAACCGCTCACTTTTCAATCGGTCACCGGACAGCGCGCCTATACCGACGCCGACTTGTGGGGCAGCGAGGGTCATGTCCAGCATATCAGCCTGGGCAAGAATGCGAACCTGCTAGTGATCGCCCCGGCCTCGGCGAATACCCTGGCCAAACTAGCCCATGGGCTGGCTGACAATCTGCTCAGCATCACCGCCCTGGCTGCATCTTGCCCAATCCTGGTTGCCCCCGCCATGGACGGCGGTATGTATACTCATCCGGCCACCCAAGCCAACCTGGAGCTTCTCCGCCAGCGCGGTGTCACAATCGTCGGCCCAGCCGAGGGACATCTCGCCTCCGGCCTGGTGGGGCTGGGCCGGATGGTCGAACCGGCTGAGCTTTTCGGCCACATCCGCCTGCTGCTCGGGCGGTCCGGCCCGCTCAGCGGTCGCCAGGTGGTGATCACCGCCGGCGGCACCCAGGAGCCGATCGACCCGGTCCGGGTAATCGCCAACCGCTCATCTGGCAAACAAGGCTTTGCGCTAGCCCAGGCCGCGATTGACCTTGGTGCGCAGGTCACACTGATCGCAGGTCCGGTCAGCCTGAGCGAACCGGTCGGCGCCCGGCGAATAAATGTCAGCACAGCCCAAGAAATGCACCAGGCTGTCCTGGCTGCACTCCCCCAAGCCGACGCGCTGGTGATGGCTGCTGCAGTGGCCGATTTTCGGCCCGAAACCCAGGCCGATCAAAAAATCAAAAAGGAAACCAGCTTTCCCCAAATCCAGCTTGCTCGCACAATCGACATCCTGACGGCAGTTGTCGAGCAAAAAGTCATCACTGGCTGGCCGCTGCTCACCGTCGGCTTTGCCGCCGAAAGCCAGGATTTGCTTGAAAACGCCCAGGCCAAGCTGAATACGAAGAAGCTAGACCTGATCGTTGCCAACGACATCAGCGCCTCGGATGCCGGCTTTGGCGTTGAGACCAACCGCGTCACCATTCTGTTCGCTTCCGGACGCCGCGAGACCTTACCTCTGATGGATAAAACAGATGTCGCCCAAGTTGTCATGCAAACGGTGGTGGAGCAGCTTCGCCGGGTGGATGCCACCGGAAAACCATGAACAACCCTGCCGCGCCTGGTTGGATCGTCCATCTCTGCCCACAAACCGCCTGGCTGGCATCCCTCCCGGCAGGGGAATATCGCCCTGCCTCCTTGGACTTGGAGGGCTTTATCCACTGCTCCCGCCCGGAGCAGGTGGTGGCCGTAGCCAACCGCTTCTACCGGGGATTGACCGGGCTGGTACTGCTTTGGATTGACCCTCGCCACGTCGCAGCGGAAATCCGTTGGGAGCCAGCCGATGGGCAAATCTTTCCCCATATTTATGGGCCGTTAAATATAACTGCTGTCCTGGCGGTGAGCGCCTTCGATCCTGGCCCGGACGGTGTCTTCTATCGTCCGGCGGGGTTATAATCAAATAGAAATCATCTTGCCAAAAAGCTGGAGCCAGTATGCCATTAAGAGTTGGTCAAAATGCGCCCGATTTTTGCCTTAAGAGTCACCTGGATGCCAACACTTGCCTGAGCCATTATCTGGGCAAGAAAAACGTCGTCCTGGCTTTCTTCCCCCTCGCCTGGACACCAATATGAACGGGCCAGATCCCATCCTACCAAGTCAACCTCGACCGGTTTGATGGGGTCCAAACCCAGGTTCTGGGGATCAGTGTAGACAGCACCGCCAGCCTGGCGGCCTGGTCAGAAAGCCTGACCGGGATTACCTACCCGCTTTTGAGTGATTTCTATCCGCACGGGCACATTGCCAAGCTGTACGGCGTCTTCCGGCTTGAGGATGGATTTGCCGAACGAGCGATTTACGTGATCGATAAACAGGGAGCGATCCGTTTTGCCAAAGTCTATCCACTGGACCAGCAGCCGGATATTGAAGAGTTGTTCCGTGCTTTGGAAGAAATCCAGCCGGTTTCCAGCCTCCCTATGCCTGCTGCCGAGAAGCCTTTTGCTGCCCCGCCAGTTTCAACTCAGCCAGCCGCCCCGGCCCAACCGTCCCCGGCAGGCGATGTGATCATGTACTGCACCCCCTGGTGCCCTGCCTGCCGTCGGGCCAAGGCTTTTTTTGCCGAGAACAATATCCAATTTACGGAAATCGACATCACTCGCGACCGGGTTGCTGCCCAGCGAGTTCGAGGATGGGCCAATGGAAACGAAACCACCCCGACTTTCGATATCAAGGGAACCATCATCGTTGAATTTGACAAAGTCAAGGTTGCCAAAGCATTGGGCTTACCGGTCTGAGTTTGTCCGGGCTGGCGCAATCGCCTTAGTCAGCCTGGGACTGGCCCTGCTGGCCTGGAGCCTGGCGGCCTCACAGTTGGCTCGCGCCGATTCCCCGCAAGGCGGCCCAACCAAAACACCGACAAGGACGCCTGAGCCTGGCTACACCGCGACCTTCATCTTACCGCCGCTAACAACGCCAACCAACCCGCAATCTAGCGATCTTAGCCTGCCCCTGGTCAGGGGGCCTGGCGGCACGCCCTGGGCTACGCCAAAATCCTTGCCAACCGGCACAATTTACGACCAGGCCGCTTTGGTCTTGACCCTCGAAGCCCGCACCCAGGCAGCCCAGGCTCAAGCAGCCGAACCTGACCTCTGGTTTTTCATCCTGGTAATTATCTTGTCTGCTGTTGCAGTGGTGATTTTCGTCCTGATCAGCCTGCTGCGCCAAAAGCAGCCCCCCAGCAGCGGTAATCCTCCCGATCTCGGAAGCTGATTACTCGCTATACCAGGTAAAAAACGATCACTTCACGCGGGCCGTGGACCCCGATCGTCAGGGTCATTTCGATATCGGCTGTGCGTGATGGGCCGCTGATCAATACTGCCGCCGGGGCATCGCATAGCGCCTGGCAAGAGTTTTTTTCTGCCAGGAAATACTCCAGGCTATCGTACAGGCAGTCCGAGTCCAGGATCGCCAGGTGGATCTCAGGCAACAAAGAGGCTGATAAGGGCCGGCCTTTGCCGCCGGTCAGCACCAGCGTTCCGCTGTTTGCTAACCCAGCCAGCGCGCCGGTCAGGCCAGCCCGGGCTTGAGCATCCGGGCTGTGAACGATCTCAATCCCACTCGCCTGCAGCCCCGAGATCAAGCCACCCGGAAGGCATGCCGCTTCCCAGGCCAACAGCCGCTCCACACCGCGCTCTTGCAGCAGGCTCAGAACGTGGTCAGCCAGCTCTCGGCGCGGGCAGATCTCCACCTTACCGCCCAATAGCGCCAGTTCTTCGCGAAAACGCTCAAGCCGCGAACCAGAGCCCCGCTCATCAGGCGGCGTTAAGTCCGCCTCTTCATTCGCCGCTTCGGCCGGTTTGCCAACCGGCGCGGGCGGCTGGCTGGCTAGCTCAGCATAACGATGGCGAAAAGGTTTCAATGCCGGGCGTGGAAAATCGCGATTCGCGCCCCACCCCGTCACTGCTGGCAAGCGTAACCAACCCGAACGCGGCGCTGCCAGAAGCCCTAACCAGGCCGCCATTCCCTGCGCTAACCGGAAACGAGCCGGCGTGCGCGCCGCCCAACTGAACAGGCGCAGACCCAGGCGCAGGCCAAGCGGTGCCGCGGCTGGCTGGCGGGTGGCCGGCTGTACCCCTCCTACCGTTGGCGGAGCAAAACCAGCTCTCACCCGCAGCAACAAACGCGGCAGGTCGATCTCCACTGGGCAGGCTCCTTTGCACGCCCCACACAGGCTGGAGGCACGCGCCAGGTTGGCAAATTCATCCGCCCCGAAAAGCGCCGGCGAGAGCGCCGAGCCTATTGGCCCCGGGTACGCCGTGGCTTGTCCA
>CAZAGA010000038.1:0-16528 GCA_964484335.1 uncultured Anaerolineaceae bacterium | reverse complement strand
TCCTTCTCCTGGTCTTCATCCTGGCAGGTTGTGCTGAAACTGCCAGCGCGCCAACACCAGTCGATATAACCAAAATTCGCTTGCCGATGGGCTATATCCCCAGTGTCCAGTATGCTCCCTTGTATGTGGCCTCGGATAAAGGTTATTTTGCTGGCGAAGGTCTCGAAGTAGAGTTTGATTATAAGTTTGAGACCGATGGCGTCGCCCTGGTTGGGGCCAACGAGGTTCAATTCTCCCTGGTATCGGCTGAGCAAGTTCTGCTGGCGCGCGCCCAAGGCTTGCCGGTGGTTTACTTCCTGGCCTGGTGGCATGATTACCCGGTGGCGGTGGTGACCAAGGCGACCAGCGGGATCGAGAAGCTGACCGACCTCAAGGGCAAGAAAATCGGCCTTCCGGGACCGTTTGGCGCCAGTTATGTTGGCTTGCGTGCCTTGCTGAATGCCGCTGGACTGGAAGAAAGCGATGTCACTCTGGATTCGATCGGCTTCAACCAGGTCGAAGTCCTGGTGACCAATCGAGACGATGCCGTGGTGGTTTATGATAATAATGAACCGATCCAGCTGAAGCTGCGTGGGTACGAAGTGCGCGTATTCCCGGTGCGAGAATACGCCAGCCTGGCCTCGAATGGGGTGATTACCAACGAAAAAACCATCGCAGAAAACCCGGAGCTGGTGCGCCGCTTTGCACGGGCGATGCTGCGAGGTATCGAAGATACCCTGGCTGACCCGGCCGAGGCTTTTGATATTTGCAAAAAATTCATTCCCGACTTGAAAGAAGGCGATTGGAATGCCCAATGGCAGGTACTGAATGCCTCGATCAGTTATTGGAAGACCAAAGAACCCGGTCGGTCGCATCTCCAGGACTGGGAAAATATGCAGGCGGTGCTGCTGGATATGGGTCTGCTCAGCCAACCGCTAGATTTGAATAAAGCATTCACCAACGAGCTGATCCCATAAGATGTCCACCCCATTTCCAGTCCCGGTTCTCGTGGTAGACGAGCTGAGCGCTGTTTTCCCCAATGATAACGGCGGCTTACACGCCCTTGACCGGGTATCTTTCGAGGTCTGCCCGCAGGAATTCATTTGCATCCTGGGCCCGTCTGGCAGCGGAAAGAGCACTTTGTTGCGCATCCTGGCGGGGTTGCTTCCTGCTACCGCAGGTAAGGTTTTAATGAATGGTGAACGGGTGATTGGCCCTCGGCATGGGATTGGCTTTGTCTTTCAAAAGGCCAACCTGATGCCTTGGCGGACGGTTTTGGAAAACATCTGGCTGCCGCTCGAGTTAATTGGCGCCCCAGCGGAGCAATACCTGGCGGCGGCGCAGGATATGGTCGAACTGGTCGGACTGCAAGGTTTTGAAAACAGCCTGCCGCGCGATCTTTCGGGCGGGATGGCCCAGCGCGTGGCGATTGCCCGCGCCTTGATCCATGACCCGAACGTGCTCCTGCTGGATGAGCCATTTGGCGCCCTGGACGCTCTGACGCGCGAGCGCATGGCGGATGAATTGCTAAACATCTGGCAAAAACGGCGCAAGACCGTGGTTATGGTGACCCACTCGATCTCAGAAGCGTTGTTCCTGGCCGACCGGGTGCTGGTGCTCAGCCAGCGCCCGGGCCAGCTCAGGCTGGATCTGGCGGTCGATTTTCCTCGCCCGCGCCAGGAAGAAATGCGTTATACCCCTCAATTTGGCCGCCTGGCCCGCCAGCTTCGTTCGGCGATCGGCGATACTTGATCTGGTCGCCGCACCCTGGCCAATATTTTCACGAAAGACTAAAATAATTTCTCCCAAAACCTTATACAATAGAGGCATTGGAGACCTCTTATGGCGAAAAAATCTTTCCTGTTTATCGTCTTGCTTTTATCCTTGTTCCTCTATTTGCCGTCCCGTGCTCAAACTGAGCCCAGCCTGTCAGCGCTTGAAGTGGACCTGTGGCCAGAATATGATGATCCTTCCATGCTGGTCATCTACCGGATTGCCCTGGCCAGCAGCACCTCGTTACCGGCGGAATTCCGGCTGCGTATTCCGGCTGACGCCGGCTCTCCCAGCGCAGTTGCCTCGCGACAGCCGGATGGCTCGCTACTGAATGCAGCTTACACTCAGTCGTCCGATGGCCAATGGAGCACCCTGGCGATCACCGCAACTTCGTTGGAATTACAGGTGGAATATTACGATCCCAGTCTGGCGGTTGAAGGCGACCGGCGGAGCTACCGTTACCAATGGCCGGGCGACTATGCCATCCAATCCCTGACCATCCAGGTTAAACAACCCTTGGAAGCCTCCAACCTGGAGCTTTCACCGGGTAATTTTGGCCAGCCACAGCGCGATGAAAATAACCTTCAGGTTTATACTCAAGATTTCGGCTCCTTGCCGGCTGGATCTCCAGTTAATATCGAGCTGGCTTATGATCGCGCAGAAGATACCCCCAGCCTGTTCCTGCTTAATCCAACCCTGACTGCTCCGGGTGAAACGGCGGCCTCGGAAACGCCCGCCCTTTGGCCCTGGGTGATTGGCGGGATCGGCCTGGCGTTGATGGCAGGCGGCGGCCTGTGGTATCTGCGCTCCCGCCAGGAAGTTGACGCCCGTTCTCCAAAACGCCATCGCTCGCGCCGCACAGCGATTTCGAAAAATTCGAGCGTGCCGGCGGCAGAAGGCCAGGTGTATTGCCACCGTTGCGGCCGCCGGGCCGCAGCCGGCGATCGCTTCTGCCGGGATTGCGGGGCTGAACTCCGCAAGTGACCTCTCCTGGTTAATAAAAAATGGTCGAGCATGGCTCGACCATTTTTTATTCAAGAAAAGGGGTTTTACGGAGCAGCCGGGGCTTCGGGTACAGCCGGAACTTCGACGGCAGTCACTGCAGCGCGCTTCATCTTCGCAACGTTCCCGCCCAGGTCCTTAATGCTATCATACAGCACCTGGTCGATGTAGGAGAAGTTGTGAGCGAAGGCGCCAGGATCCTTGGAGACCCATTGGAAGTTATAGGCAGCCCGTAGAAGCTTAGCGTTGAAGTAGCCATAACCGTTCGAGCGGCTAACTTCATCCGGGTCCACCTGTCCGTTGCCGTTCAGGTCGTTAAGGAAGTACGGGTAGTTGTGGGCATCGTACACGATCGGGTACTTGGCCTTGGTTGCAGTGGCTTGGATCTGGGCGTAGAGTGCGTCGACCATGCCCTGGATTTCCTCGCCATAGCCTTCCACGGTGCCATCGCCATCGTAATCGAGGGTGTCGTCCGCCTTGCGCCACTTCTTCAGGTCCTCAACGGACTTGACTTCGCCGTGGCAGGTGGCGCACTTTTCGAGCTCGAGCTCAAGGGTGTGGGCATTGTGGCAGGCCACGCAGTTGTCAACCGGGTTCGGGTGAACCGTGCGTCCGCTGTACTTCTGGTTGGCGTACTGGTAAGCGCCCTGGACTTCATTGCCCATCAGCGAGGCGCCGGCGGCAAAGTAGTGCGGGTTGCGGAAACCGATCAACGGTGCATTGTCGCCGCTCTGTGGGGCTTTCGGGTCCTTCAGGCCGAGGATCTTGGTCGCCTGCTTGGTCAGGTCAACCGGTTTGCCATCCGCGCCCTTGACGGTGGCCAGGAAGCCATCGACGCTGGCGGTGGATTGGCGGCCCTGGTGGCAATTCAAGCACAGGTTGGCATCGGCATTAGCAAACCAGGCTTCCTTGCCGCTCGGGAACTTCACCTTGGCGGAGAAGTAGCGGTTGGGCCAGTTGGCTTCGTCGTGGCAGGTGGAGCAGGTGAAGCCGTTCGAGATCGGCTGGGCGACAGTCATCAGCGACTTGTTGGTCGCGTCGGTGACGACGGTTGCGCCTGATAGGGCGAAGATCGACGGTAGACCGGTGGCGCTGTGGCACTTGGCGCAGCCCGCCGGGACCTCACCTTCGGAGTCCCAATCGCGGAAGGCCATCCCGGTGCCGTTGAAGTGGCCATAATCCTCGCGGGCAACCTTGCTCAGGTCGGTCTTGGTGGCCAGCTTCTCAGCCGCGTTCAAATCTTCCATCGAGTCGTACATCAGCTCAATCGCGTACTTGGGACCGTGAGCGTAGATACCAGGATCCTTCAGGGTGAACTGGTAGTTGTAGGCGGCCTTCAGCAGGCGCGGGGTCCAGTTCGGGTAGGCCTTGCCGTCTGCGCCCATGAAGTACGGGTAGGTCGCGCCGTCGTATTTGATTTCAGCGCCGGCGACTTCCTTGGCGTAATTCTGGATGGCAGCCAGCAGCATTTCCTGCAGGCCTTCGATTTCGCCCTTGATCGGCTCGGCGTTATCGCCATCGCCATCATAGTCCTTGGCAGAGGTGAACTCGCGGATCTTTTCGACATCCGCGGCTGCTTTCACCTGCTCGCCGTGGCAGATCTGGCATTTCTGAACCAGCACCTCACCGCTATGCGGATTGTGGCACTCGGTGCAGGTGTCAGCCATTTCGGTATGGGCATTCTTATAGTCATAGGATTTGCCATCATACTGGTAACCGCCCATAGCCTGGCCGCCGTACAGCGAGGCTGCCGCAGCTTTGTAGTGGATATTGGTAAAGCCCATCTTCGACTCGCTGCCGTCAGCGTTCTTCTTGGCAGCCGGAACAGCATCTGGGTCGGTCGCAGCAAAATCTTCGAGCTTCTTGTCGACCGAAACCTTCGACTCGCGCCCCTGGTGGCAGACCATGCAGCGCGCTTCGCCACCCAGGCCGCTTACGACGACGCCGGACGGGAAGGTGACCGAGGTAAGAGCTGATGCAGTTGGGTTGTGGCAGGCTTCGCAGGTCACCACCTGGCCGATCGCGGCGGCTTTGTCCACTTTGCCAGCTTCCGAGCCATCCGCGCCCAGGAAGTCCTGGTAGCCGGTGGTCGAGTGGCAGGTGGCGCAGCTCGTTGGGATTTCGCCGTCAGCGTCCCAGTGCTTGAAGGCCTCTTTGTCGGCCTGGGAGTGCGGACCTTTCGTCCACTCATCCAGGTATGGCACCCCAGGCCCGCTGGGCACCGGGGCCGGCGGATTGTTCTGCGCTGTGGCGATACCGAAGGCAAAAGCCAGCAAGGCTGCTACCACAAGCACAGCAAATCCACCGATCATTAACGTTTTTGCTTTCATATGCATTCTCCTCTCACATACGTACTCGTATTTTGGGGTACAGGTCTACATTACTAATATCGATAGGCTATTACGATTCGATATTCACCTCCAAGCAACAAGAATTGCCGGCGATTGATAAGATTGGATGGCAGTCCACAAATATCCGCAGGAGGTCTCCCGGCTATCTGACCTCCTGGGTAAACTTCAACCTAATTATACTGGAAAGATGAGAATTTTGTGAGTGCGAGAGGCCTCCAATTGCATGACAATTGTAGAACATTTAATTTTGGTGCCAGGTCAAGCAGCGAGCTCACTGCTCGTTCGCACCACTCTGGATCCAATCGATGACCAGGGTCAGTTCATCCGGATTGAGCTGTCCGAAATGTGGCTTTTCGCCGGACTGTACTTGAATCAATCGGCTATTGGATGGATCTTCAGGCAGAATCACCGGCCCATTGCTGCTGCCTTTCATGGCGCCAGCATAAGAGGTCAGGTCGAGACTCATTACCGGGCTGGCGCCGCCGTGGCATGCCCCACAGCGTGCCTGGAGAAGCGGGCCAACACTGGCAACAAAGCTGCGCGGGGTCTGAGCGTTAATCTCGGGTTCCGGCTCCTGCGGTGGTAATTGTGAGCGCAATTCTTCACGCAATGCAGGTGCATCAAATCCAGCGTAGGTCCAGGTGCTGCCATGGCAAGCGCTGTTCGAGCAGAAGCTGGTGTTGCTGACGCCTCCGGGATCATCGGTGTTATGGCAGTTGCTGCATGTAGTAGAAAAGGCTTCGCGGTGTAGCATAATCCAATTTGGATTCTGATGCGATTGTGGTTCTGGTCCGCGGCTGATTTCGATGGATGTGATAAATTTTTCCTTTGCTGCAACGATCGGCACTGAATGACACAAGTTACATTCCAGGCGCACAGCCTCGCCCGACGGATTTAGGTGTTTTCCATCGTGGCAGCGGAAACACCCAGGAGAAAACTTGTGACCGATGTTATTGGGATGGGTATCCCAATCCGATTTTTGTTCGGGATAAACGGAAGCTGTGTAAATATCCTTTAGCGTTTGGACAGCACTCGCGATTGCTTCCGGTTTGGTTTGGGCCAGTTCTGGGTAATACTGTTGGTAAAAACCTGCCAGGCTGCCGATCCGCTCAACCGCTGCCGCACTGGTTGGGTAAGCCGTGCGCAGCAAATCAACTGCCTGCCGGCGGATTTCGGGGATTGTTGGATCAATTAAACCGTTCGCCAGCGCCGCATCGATCGATTGTTCGGGTTGGAGAACCAGGTGGGTGATACGGTTGTGGCAGGTGATGCAATCCATCTCCCTCAAATTTTCCGGAGCGATGTTAGCGGGATCTATCGTTGATTCGACATCGATGTACTCAACCACGCTACCATCCTCATTGTTTACCCGGACATACGGAATATTCTGCTCGCGTTTATCCTCGGCGTAATAATAAATTGGGTTTTCAACATGCCAGTGGATGCCTTTTCCCAAGCCTTGCCGCTTTGAGCCGCCGCCGGTGTGGAGGATCAGGTAGGTACTCTCGCGGTCGTTATACTTGTTACTTATGAAACTTACCAACTCGCGCAGGCTATCATCCGAAAATTTGGCCGGACTATGGCATTTCTCGCACGACTCACGCGCTGGGCGCATGTCGTCCGCAGTGATGGGAAATTCATAATCTTGAAAAAGTGTTTTGGTTACATGCTTAAGATCGCCGGCTTTGCGCGTCACCTGAGTAGCAAGGTAGCCACGACCGATATGGCATTCCGTGCAGTTAATCCGAGCATGCGGAGATACCAGGTAGGAGGTATATTCGGGTGGCATCGTGTGGCAGGTTTGACCGCAGAATTGGGGGGAATTCGTGTATTCCCAGGCTGCACCGCTTCCTGCAAACAGAAGTAAAGTTACCAGGCCCAAGGCGGCATACGGCATGAGCTTGACCCACCAGGGGACGCCAGGTGCAGGGAAAAAGAAATTTTTCAGCCAGCTTTTAATTTTACCCATCAAGGCCTCCTTAACCTGTTATTAATAAACCTATTATACTTTACTATGCATTAAACACTAACTTTCTCTTAATAAGGGTCGGTTGTTACCTGCTGAGTCAAAAATATCGTGCTGGTAGAAAAAAAGCCTCCCTCATCCTTTCCAGGGTGAGGGAGGCTGGGAGAGCAACTATTCAGGGATGAAGTATTAATGACGTTGTTTTTCTTCCGCCTTGTTATTCTGTTGGTTAGCTTTGTTGGCCTGGCGGGCGAAGATCAGGATCGTCAGCAGCACAGCCTGCCCGATAAACATCCCGGCAATTTCTGGCCAGCGCTGAGCAAACTCAATGAATACACCCCGCCCTCCGGCAGAGATATCCCGGCTTAAATTTGCCAGGCTGGTCGCAATCTGGGTCAGGTTCTCGGTGGTATATGCCAACAAAGATAGCGCAATGGCAGTCAGCGGTACTGCCAGGATCATGGTCCAAACAACAGCGGTGATTTGTACTTTTCGCATGGCCTTCTCGCCTTTCTGAGCCATCTGATTGGCTCACTCTCAGTTTACCTTAAGGCGGTCTGGCGTTCAATTGGGGGAGAGCACCATTTCTTGTAGGGTAAACACCCTATTTTCAGGCCTCGATCAGTCCCTGGCGGATGGCATACTTGACCAGCTCGCTACGGGTATGGATCTCCAGCTTGCGCATGATATTTTCGCGGTGCCGGGCAACGGTATGGCGGCTGATCGAGAACTTTTCGGCGATTTCTTCGTTACTTTCCCCATTCGCCAGGGCAACCAGGATTTCTTGCTCGCGGATCGTCAATTCCTGGAGCGCTTTCAGTTTTTCCGGCTCTTCTTTAGCCCGGTTCAGGTAATCATCTACCAGCAGTTTGGCCAGGTGAGGATAAATATAAACTTCGCCGCGCTGGACCATTTGAATGGCGTTCAGCAGATCCTCTGGCGCGGCTCGCTTGGGGACGTAACCACTTGCCCCGGCTTGTAGCATCTGGAAGAAGAACTGTTCATCTTCGTGGATGGTCAGGGCAATAATCTTCGCTGGACAGCCGGCCTTTTTCAGCTCCCGAGTGGCCTCGATGCCAGAGATATCAGGCAGAGTGAGGTCCATCAGGATGATATCGGGGGTCAGTTGCTCGGCCAGTTGGATGGCCTGGCGGCCAGTGCTGGCTTCGGCGATGATCTCCAGGTCGGGTTGGTTTTCCAGGAGCATACGCAGCCCGCTGCGGACGACTTCGTGGTCATCGACTAGGAGCAGATGAATGCGATTCTTATGATTTTTAACCACAGTTTACCATCACCTCGACAATCGTCCCTCGACCCGGCCTGGAAAGAATCTGGCACTCGCCGCCGACCAGAGCCGCCCGTTCTTTCATTCCTAAAAGGCCCAGGAAAGTTGCCTCACGGCCGTCCATGATCCGCTCAACGTTAAAACCAATCCCATTGTCTTCCACTCTTAAGGTTAGCTCTGAGTTAATCATTTTTAGCTCAACCTGCACCTGGCTAGCCTGGGCATGCCGGACAGCATTGGTAATCGCTTCCTGGGCGATCCGGAAGAGCGTCATCCGGGTCTCTGGGTTGATCTCTTTTTCATTGATATTACCACTCAAGGTTACTTCCAGGTCGAAATAGCGCTTGACATCTTGGATATACCAGCGCAAGGCAGGCAGCAAGCCCAACTCATCGAGCTGGGGTGGGTGCAGGCCAGAGACCAGCCGCTGCAGGTCGGTCAAGCCGTTGGTCGCCAACTCTTGCATCTGCCCAGCCTGTTGGACAGCGCGCTGCGGGTTGCTGGGGATCGTCTGGACGATCGCGTTCAGGCCTAGCCCGAGCGCGGTCAGTACCTGGCCGGTTTCATCATGCAGCTCGCGCGCAATACGCTGGCGTTCTTGCTCCTGGGCGGTGACCGTTCGATGCAGTAACTCGCTCCGCAGCGCTTGCAGGCGCTCTTGCTCCGCTTTTTGAGCTTCGTTAAGTTTTTGAATTCGGCGGCGGTTTTCTTCTTCAAAAGCTCGCAGTGAATGGATGATAAAAATTGCCGCCACAATTGCCGTCAAAGCGCGAAAGCCCTGGATTGGAAAGCCGACCCAGTTTAAGAAAGCTTCCGAATTGAAGACGGTCGAGGGGAAAAGGATGCTTGGCGATGCGAACAATTGGCCGATCCCGCCATATAGGGCAAAAGCGACCGCCGCGATCGTCACATCGAGGCCATAACGCTTCATCCCTGCCTTCGCCAGCGTCCGACCCTGCAAGATTAAACCCCAGAAGGTCAGGGCGGCGCCCGGAATTGCCAGCGAATAGCGAGTATAGACATCTCCGGCGATTAATTGGTCCCGCGTGATCGGTGCCTGGTGCAAGACCATCAAAAGGCCGAGCCCCCACAGCG
Organism: uncultured Anaerolineaceae bacterium; assembly: GCA_964484335.1. GTDB lineage: Bacteria > Chloroflexota > Anaerolineae > Anaerolineales > UBA4823 > CAZAGA01. The sequence continues at coordinate 7,077 of CAZAGA010000038.1, read as the reverse complement.
CGCCGACAATCCCCAGGATGGTCCAGTAAGTGCGTTCTTTTTCACGCCCGAGAATCAGGCGCACGCCAAAGGCAATCAACATCATGAACGAGGCTGCTAACAAGGCCAGCCGCAGGTAAAAGATCCAATCGGGTTCGACATGCCCCCCCAGGCGGCCGTGGATGATCAGACCCATTTCAAACCACTCGTGGCTGCCATGCACCAGGCCAAAGCCTGCCAGCGGGCGCAGAGCGCGGGCAAAATCCAGCTCGGTCGAATGACCAATCTCAAGCAATACGGCCAGGCCCATCATAAAGAAGGCCAGGCCGTAAAAGAAGAAAACGGCGATGATGTTGTTGCTAAAGAAATCCGCCATCGGCTTCTAGGTTTGCATTATCGCTCCGGAGCGCCTGCTTCGATCCATTGGATCACCTGGGCGAGTTCTTCCTCCGTTAGCTGGCCCGGATGCCCACCAGGAGTTTGGATTTTCACAATCATGCTGCCCTGTGGATTGCCGGGAATGATACCCGGACCGCTATTCCCACCCGCCAGGGCGCTTTCATAATCGGCCAGCGATAGACCGCCGACCTTGGTCAACCCGTGGCAGGTGCTGCAGCGATTGCGGAACAGGCCCGAGTAGCTGCCCTCCCAGCTATCGGCGGCTACGCCTTCGGCTGGGGCAGCCGTAGGGCTAACTGCCGCCGTTGGACGAGGCGTTGGGGTCAGGGGCACAAAAATCTGGGCGGTTTCACCCGGCAGGACGGTCTCAATCGCTGTGGTTTCAGCCGTGATGAAAAAGACCACGCCCAGGCTGCTGATCAGGGTAAAGGCGGCGGCAATCGGCAGGAAGACTTTCTTTCGGCGCTGCAGGATTGCTGGAGCTGGCGGCTGGAAGGCGGTCCCAGCTTTGATTTGGGCCAGCTCGGCGGGGTGCTCATGCGCCATCTCCTCTTCGCTCAGTTTGCCATTGAACATGCTCTTGTTGAAGTGACGCAGGTGGACATGGTAGAAGTGCCAGATGACGATTGCCAGGACTGCCAGCAGGGCTTCGCCGCCATGGGCAGCTTTGGCCGCCGGGATCGCCTCGCCAGGCAAGATGCGGGTGGTTACAATTGGGTTCCACATCATGAAGCCAGTGACCGCCATGATGATCGTACCCCACACCACGGCCAGGTATTCGACTTTTTCCGCATAGCTGTAACGGCCATAATAAGCCTTATGTTTTCGCTGGCCGAAGTAATACATCACGTCTTCGAAGAGATGCTTGAAGTCCGCCAGAACCGGAGCCATCGTCCAGGGCACGCGCAGCACGATCAGGCGGTAGAGAACTGCCACGACATGGTAGATCGACACGATCATCATTACGATCGCAGCCGTATGGTGGATCCAGCGTGCGTTTTCGATTCCACCAAGCACTCTCAGGAAGCCCTGGCTGATCGGTGATTGAGCGTATTTCTGGATCAATCCGGTAAAGCCCAGGGTAGAGAATGAAATCAGGAATATCAGGTGCTCCAGGCGCTGGTATTTGTCGAAACGGGTATAGTACTGCACCGGTGCAGGGGAGGCGATATTATTTTGCGCCATCGTTGGCCTCCTCGCCGGGCTGTTCTTCCGAAGCGGATGGGGTAATTGGTTCGTCAGGCGTATCAGGTTCGCTCGTCATAGGCTCTTCTGCTGTAGGCGCGGGTGGCGCCGGCGGTTCAGTCTCAACCGGCTCAACTGCCGGCTCGGAGGCCGCGATCTCCGCGCTCGCTTCCACGGGTGTCTCTTCGGAAGCGGCTTCCAGGCCGGGGCCAAGCAGCGTTTCTAATATCGGTTGGGCTTTTGCAGGCCTCTTGCCGGCAGCTCGGCGACGCTGGTTGATCATTAACCGTGAGAAGTCCAGTGCGACCAGCACCACCATCCCACCCAGCACAGTTGGAATGAACAATTTGTAGAACAGGTTTACGTAATACACCAGCGGATATTTTTCCGGTGAGGGGATGTAATGCGACAGCCAGGCGGTGGGAAAGTTTTCATCCGCATTCGGGTGGCATTTTTGGCAGGTCGCCAGCAGGTTATCTTTAGCCTGCAGACCTTTTTCGGGGTCATCAGCGCGCAGGATGTTGTGCACCCCATGACAATCATAGCAGACAGGTTTGTTGGTTTCGGCGTCTGGAGATTGTTTTTCAAAGATTGTCACTGTCGTACCGTGGAAATCTGCCACGTAGGTATTGACGACCTCGGTGGGTATTCCATACTTGGTCATGCGCGCCGGGTCGCCATGACAATTGCCACACAGGGTGGGTGAGTTGAGCCGGAATTCGGTAGTGGTTGGATCTTCGATATTGTGCACCCCGTGGCAGTCGATGCAGGTGGGTACATCGGGGTTATTTTCTTCAGTCAGGGCGCTGCCATGCACGCTGTTCAGGTACTCTTCATAGATCGTGCTGTGGCATTGTGCGCAAGTCTGCGGGATGCGGGTGCGGGCTGCCGGGAGAGTCTTGCCAGTGTCCTCATCGACCCAATCCTGGACGGCATGGGCGGTGTGGCAGTCGCTGCATACGGCGGCCACGGGGTTGCCATTGGCAATTGCTCGGGCATGGACGCTGTCCTGGGCTTTTTCGTACTGGTGGGCATGGCAGCGTTGGCAGACCTTATTCAACTCCAGGGTGGCCTGGCGCGGGTTGGCCGGCGTGAAGGCTGGGTGGGGATATTCGCCCACCGTACTATGACACTGCACGCAGGCGTACCCGGCCGACCCGTGGATGGAGCGGTTATGCTCGTCTGGGTTGACGTACAAGTCCCACACCGAGCCATCCGGCAAGGTCAGGCTTTGCCCGGGCTGTCCATGGCAGCCCAGGCAGTACTCATCGCTAATCGACAGGTTCGTAGGCGGCGTCTCCTGGATGTCTGGTGAGGCCTGGCCAGGCCAGACCCATACCAGCAGGGCGCAGATCAGGCAAGCTGCTCCAAACAGCAGGAAGCTTTTTATTTTGCGCATCATGGTCGTCCCTCGCCAGTTTTACGGGCTTTTTTTCCGGTCAGGCGTTCGTGTTCCATGGAGTGGTAGGTCTTCATATCCTCTTCGTTCATTTTGCCTGTAAAGATGCTCAAGTTCAGGCGCTCGAAATGGACATGATAAAAATGCCAGATTACGATGAACAGCCCAGCTACCACTGCCTCGGTGCTGTGGGCCAGCTTGGCAGCCGGTATTGTGCTGCCTGGGAGGACGCGAGTCACAATCTCGGGGAACCACAAGATTAAGCCCGAAATGACCATAATACCGATCCCAAAGAACAGGAACCAGTAGGTGATCTTCTCTTCAAAGCTGTACTTCCCGTAACGCGGCCGGTCCTTGCGTAAAAACAGCAGGTAGGCCAGCATCTGCCCGGCATCGCGAAAATCCTTCCAGGAGACGAACATATCCGAGGTGAGGTTCTTCTTGCTCATCCGGTAGATCGCATTGACCAGGTGATACAGCACCAGGATGATCAGCAAAATGGCGGCATAATGGTGAATAGTCTGGATCAGGGTCACCCGTTCGGGAGTGGAGAGGATCTGCTGGCTCCAATCTGCAGACCGGTATTTCTGCGGCAGGCCGGTCAAGAGCAACACGCCGAAGCTGATCAGCAGTGCCCAATGTTCGAGACGCTGGCCGGCCGAAAAGCGCTTGAATATTCTCTCGGTAGTAATGGCTGGGTTTTTATGGGCTGAGCTCATTGCAGGCTCCTTCTAACCCGGTTCACTGTGGCGCGCAGAATTTGGAGCAAGACGTAAATTCCCGCCGCCCATAATACCACCGGTACTAAGCTCGAATAAAAGACATCAATCGTGTAGAGCAGAGGGGTACGCTCGAAACTGATTTCATTGTGCCCGGTCCAGGCGCTAGTCCAATTCTTACTGACCCCCGGGTGACATTTCTGGCAGGTCGCCAACAAGTTGGTGCTATTCACGCTGGAGGCCGGGTCATCGGTCTTCAGGATATCGTGGATACCGTGGCAGTCGGTGCAGACCGCACTCTCGTGCCAGATGGTCGGCCAGCGCGCTTTATACACCGACACATCGACCCCGTGCCAGGAAAGCTTGTAAAGATTGTAAACATTGGCTGGCAAGCCATACTTGGCCATCAGGGTTTCATTGGCATGGCAACTGGCGCACATCTCCGGGCTGTTAATTCGGAACTGGTCGGTGCGCGGATCCTGGATATTGTGCACCCCATGGCAGGTGGTGCAGACCGGGACATCCGGATTGTCTTTCCCGATCAGATCTGAGCCATGGATGCTATTTTTATAGGCATCGTAGATTTCCGTGTGGCATTTCGAGCAGGTGGTCGAGATCAGGCTGCGTGGCTCATCTGGTTTCTGTACGTAGTGAGATCCATGACAGTCGGTGCAGACCGGCGCATTCGGATTCTCGGCGGCTACCTGGGCATGCATACTGTCCTGGGCCTTTTCATAGATTGTTGAGTGGCATTTTTTGCAGGACAGGTAGTACGAACGAGAGAGGTCTCGCCGGGTAGCGTAACCTACATCCGGATGGGGATAAGTGCGGATCTCGGTATGGCAGGCCTGGCATTCGATCCCGAGCGGGCTGTGCGCCGAACTCTTGAGCTTTTCGCTGGAGATGTAAAGCGATAATTCTTCACCGCTGGCCAGGGTCATTTTTAGGTCTGGGTTGCTATGGCAGCTCAGGCAGTAGGCTTCGGTTCCTTGAACCGTTTCCTGGGCCTGCACCGGTCCTGCCAGCAGGATCACCGCGCAAATCGCCAGTAAAACTGCTCCGAACCAGGGTATCAACATCAAGGTTGCACGCGGTTTAACCATGCGCCAAACCTCCTTCAGTAGCATCGTGGTTGTCTTGGTCGCCGTTCCAGTCCTCGGGCGGCGGCGGAGGCTCTTTGATCAATCCAAACCGGCGCAAGAGATAGGAGATGCCCAACATCAGGCCGAGTGGCACCAGGCAGCGCAGGGCATATAAGACGATCACGAAAATTGGATTCAAATTTACTTTGTCCATGCTACGCTCCTTTGTCAGGAACCTCCTGGCGATTCGATCGAGCCAGGCGGGGTGGGCTGATTCCTGGATCTGGCCGATTACGATTGGAAGCCGTTTTCTTGGTTAACTCAGGCATGTTCCTTCTCACCAAACAAGGGCAGGAAAAGCACTCCCAGGGTTAACATCATCAGCGCGTAGCCAATGATGCCAATCCCTACCCCGAATTCAATCAGGTTCGGAAAATAAGTCCCTGGCGGGAGCACGTATTGAGTACCCGGCGAATAGCTGAGCGGGACGAACAACCCGCTAACGGTTACATTCCAGCGGTTAATGATGATCCCTGCCATAGCAGAGATGCCGCCTAGAACCAGGAAGGCCGGGTTGCGGTTAAAGCGTGGCGTCAGGAACAGCACCGCCGGCACCAGGATGCCAATCAAAATTTCGCCCACCCAAAAGGCAAAATTATACGGCGTCTGCTGGTTGAGGGTGTGCAGTGCAGCATTAACGCTTGGCATTCGTCCGTAGTACGAAACAGCGGCCAGGTCCCAAAACTTGATATAGCCATAAATTACCAAAGCCAGGCCGCTGAAGCGCGCGATCGTACGCAGGATATCATGCGAGATACGCCGTTTCCCGGTGATCCATTCCACTACCAGCGCCACGCTCATGGTCAGCGCTGGGCCGGTGGCGATCGCTGAAAGGATGAACATGATTGGCATGCTTGGCTTGAACCAGATGGGTCGCGACTTGACGATCCCATAGGTTGCGCCAAGTGAAGATTGGTGGAGCAAGGAAATGCCCAGGCCCAGCACGGCAAATAGCGGTGCGCCTTTGTGCAGCACGTGGGCGATTTCCCGTAGCCATGGCATGCGGTCAAAAAATTTATTCTCGGTAATTACTGGCAGGAACTCCAGGATCATAATCGTCAAGTAGATCGTGATGCACCAGGTGATTTCCCACAGCACTGAGTGCACGTTCCAGTAGACCCACGGGTGCCAGAAACGATCCGGCCGGCCGATATCCATCACCAAAGTCAACAAGGCCGAAGAATAGCCGATAAACCCGACGAATACCGCCAGGCGGACGATCGGCTGGAAGCGTTTGAGCCCGAAGATATACACCACTGCCGAGAGGGTGAATGCGCCCGCACCCAGGGCGATTGAAGAAAGGTCGATCGTAATCCACAATCCCCACGGAACGGTATCGTACATATTGGTGATTTCCAGGCCTTTAATGAAGACCTGCAGCGCAGAAGTCAGTCCGATCAGCAGGAATACTGCGATCAAACCCAGCCAGGCCAGCATCCCGGGCGAGACTGGAAGTCGTTTGCGAGCTTCAGTCAGGGTAGCCATGCCTACAAGCCCTCCTTCGGCGGGATGTAATAAACACTGGGTTCAGCGCCGAGCTCCTCGCGCAGCCGGATGGTCGGCTGTGCGGCCAGGATTTGGGAGATCTCACTCTCTGGGTCTTTCAGGTTGCCAAACACGCGTGCATGCACCGGGCAGATGTTGACGCAGGCTGGGGTGGCGCCGGGGTCTTCGCCGGGCATTTGTCCGCTTTTCAAGGCGGCGTCAATCCGGTGAATGCAGAAAGTACATTTTTCGACCACGCCACGCGGCCGGCGCTCGACTTCTGGAAAGCCAAAAGTTGGCACGTTTGGATTTTCGGCCGTAAAGGTTTCCCAGTTAAATTTCCGGGCATCATATGGGCAAGCCACCTGGCAGTAACGGCAGCCGATACAGCGATCATAGTCCATGATCACCAGGCCGTCATCCCGGTGATAGGTAGCGCCGACCGGGCAGACTTCCACGCAAGGAGCGTTTTGGCAGTGCAGGCAGGGCCGGGTGAAAAAGAACGGCGTGCCGGTGGAAGTGGTTTCTTCCACCACCAGGTTCCAGGGGCGTTCAGGGTTGACATCATTCACTGCGCAGCAGGCGCGCTGGCAATATTCACAGCCAATGCAGGCATTCAGGTCGATGACCATGCCCCAGTGGAAAGCACCGGTGGCCGCGCCATGACCACTTGCCTCTTCTACGCCTTCCAACTGGCCTTGTTTGAGCCTTGAGAAGGGCGAAAGCGGTCCGGTTGTCAGAAATTGGGCGGCAATCGCCGAGCCTGCCG
>CAZAGA010000037.1:0-16559 GCA_964484335.1 uncultured Anaerolineaceae bacterium | reverse complement strand
ATCACCGGGTCGAGCTTGCTTTCTTCGGCCAGGGTGGTCAGGTCGGTGGCAAGCTGGTCGACCATTGGGGTCTTGGGTTTGTTGGCGGGTTCCTGGCGCGCCGGTTTCTGCTCGGGCTGGGCGCCGGTGCGTTTGGAAGCGCTACTCTCCTGGAGCACACGGCGGGTCTGGCGGCGGATTTGCTCGGGCGTCAGGCCGAGCTTGCGCAGCACGTCCATGGCAACACCTTCGTTGTGCTGCATCAGGCCGAGCAGGAGGTGCTCGGTGCCGATGTAGTGGTGCCCCATCCGGCGCGCTTCTTCTACGGCAAACTCCAGCACCTGCTGGGTGCCCGGGGAGAGGTCGATTTTTCCAGGGCTCGCCTGACCCGGACTGACCAAACGTTCGACAATTTCCTGCACCCGGTCCGCATCCAGCCCCAATTCACGCAGCACCCGGCCAGCCACGCCGCCTTCTTCGCGGATCAGGCCAAGCAGCAGGTGCTCGGTACCAATATAATTGTGGCGCATCCGTTCAGCTTCCTGGTGAGCCAGGCTGAGGACGCGACGCGCTCTTTGGGTTAAGCGTTCCATACTAGACACAGTGTTCCTCCTGAACCCAGAGTACCTGCTTGATTATGAGGTACTTTGTCCAATTCGATTCTACCAGAGATTACCCAGGCTGCGCCGGGCAGGCAAGCTTGCTAGAGAAAGTTAATACAACTCTTAGATAGGGAATATAGCGACAGGCGGGGGTGCGGCTAACCCGCACCCCCGCCTGTCGTAGGACATCAAACAATTAGGCGGCGTCTTCGGAGGTGTCGCCGGGATTAGATTCGGGCTCGTCGTGCTCTTCGCCGTCGTGGACCTTGTCCACCTCGCCTGAGAGGGCCATTTTCCAATCCAGGTCGGCGTAAGCAGCGGAGGTCACCTTGCGCAGGCTGAGGCCAATCCGGCGGCGCTCGGGGTCGACTTTGATCACGCGCAGAGTGACAACTTCACCCTCATGGAGCACTTCCTTGGGATGGGCGACACGCTGCTCACTGAGCTCAGAAACGTGGATCAAACCTTCCAAGTCATCATTCAGGCGGGCAAAAGCGCCGAACTTGGTCAGGTGGGTGATGGTGCCTTCGATCAGCATGCCTTCTTTCAGGAAGCTGACCTTTTGCATCCAGGGGTCTTCCTGGAGCTGGCGCATGGACAGGCCGATGCGCTTGCGATCGCGGTCAACGCTGATCACTTTGACTTTGACTTCCTGCCCAACTTTCAGGACTTCGTTGGGATGCTGAATGCGGTCCCAGGAAATTTCAGACAGGTGAACCAGGCCATCGGCGCCTTCGATATTGACAAAAGCGCCAAAATCGGCCAGGCTGGTGACCCGCCCGGTGCGTACGGTGCCTTCGGTCAGTTCATCGAGCAGGCGATCCTTGAGGGTTTCGCGGGTCTCTTGGAGCGCCATGCGCTCAGAGAGGATCAGCCGCCGGCGCTCGCGATCGACTTCGATCACGCGCACGTTCATCGACTCGCCGACCATTTTACCCCAGCGCTGCTCGGGGGATTCGTTGCCGGCGCTGCGGCGGGTCAGACTGATTTGCGAGGCAGGTACAAAGCCGCGCAAGCCGCCGATCGGGACGATCAGGCCGCCCTTGTTATAGCCGATGACTTTGCTGGGGTAGGTATCGTTGGAGGCAAGCAGGGCCTCAACCACTTCCCAATCTTTCTCTTCGCGGGCACGCAGGTAAGAAAGAACGACGTTGCCATTCGCATCTTCGGGGGCGACGACAAAGACCGGGATTTCCATCCCGACGTGGAACTCAGCGCGTTCTTCAGAAGGGATTTGTTCCAGTTCTCGGCCAGAAATTACGCCTTCGGATTTGGTTCCGATGCTAACTAGAATTTCGTTGTCACGGATGGTGGCGATGAATCCCTGGCGAATTTCGCCCTGGCTTGGGAATTCCAGGCTGAGACCCTGTTCTTCCAGAAGGGATTCCATGGATGGATTTTCCTGGTTCCCCGCTTCTGGGGTGTTTTCGTTCGGTTGGTAATCTTCGGGCTCAGTCCTTTGCCCGACAAGGGCATTGTTGTTTTCCATAATAATTGATCAAACTCCGGCTGTTGGTTAAGATGAGAGGGATATTATAAAGGTGAAAAGGCAAGTTGACAACCTTTGTGATAAGATTGTTGATTGATAATCTAACTGTTTGAGGAAATAAATGCCCCCGATTTATCCTTTTACCGCCATCGTTGGCCAGGAACGCATGAAACGCGCCCTGGTATTGAATGCTGTGGATCCCCGGATTGGAGGCGTGCTGATTCGCGGCGAGCGCGGCACGGCCAAATCGACCGCTGCGCGAGCGATGGCTGCCCTGTTGCCTGAAATTGAAGTCTTCGCCGATTCACCCTTCAATGACGATCCGCACGCGCCGAATACCTGGTCAGACTGGGTCAAGGAGCAGATAGCGAGCGGGAAGGAACTGGTGGTGGCCAAGCACCGCATCCGTTTTGTCAACCTGCCGGTCAGTGCGACTGAGGACCGGGTGGTGGGTACGCTGGACATCGAAAAAGCAATCCAGCGCGGCGAGCGCCATTTCGAGCCGGGCGTGTTGGCAGCGGCCAACCGCGGCCTGTTGTATATCGACGAAGTCAACCTACTGGATGACCACGTGGTTGACTTGCTGCTGGACTCGGCGGCGATGGGGGTGAATATTGTCGAACGAGAGGGAATTTCGTTCGCTCACCCGGCGCGCTTCATCCTGGTGGGAACGATGAACCCAGAAGAGGGCGATCTGCGCCCACAACTCCTGGACCGCTTTGCGCTGTCAGTGGAGATCCACGGCATCCGCGATGCGCGTGAACGGGTGCTGATTATGCAGCGCAACCTGGCATTTGAATCGGGAGCGGAGGATTTCCGCAAGCAGTGGGTGCCGAAAGAGCAGGACTTATCCCACCGGATCGAGCAGGCCAGGCCACTGGTGGATCAGGTCAGTTTTACCAGCCGCGACTTGCTGTCAATTGCAGCACTGACTTCGTCGTTAAATGTGGATGGACATCGCTCGGACCTGGTAATTCTGAAGACTGCCCGGGCGCATGCCGCCTTTGAGGGCCGGCTATCGATCACCGACCGAGATATTGCTCTGGCGGCCGAGCTAGCCCTGCCACACCGGATCAAGCGCGGCCCGTTCCACCAGGCTGAGATGAGCATGGAAGACCTGGAAGAACGGATCGAGCAACTGCAGGGGAGCACAAGTAACCTGGGCGAGGTAGAGCCAGCGCCTGGCGACCAGGATGCGGACGAAAAAAAAAAGCGACCCTAAGCAGCGAGACGGTCGGCGAGGACTCTGAAAAAGCGCCGACCGAACCCGCCCGCCAAAACGTCTTCGACCAGGTCAGCGCCAACTGGTGGGACGGCGGAGAGAAAGTCAAAATTGGCGCTAGCTTTACCCCGCGAAAAATCGAAAATCCACTCGACCGGATCTCACGCCGCCTGGGCGGGAGGCGTTCGCGCACGCATACCGAGCGCAAGCGCGGCCGCTATATCCAGTCCCGGCCCGCCAATGGAAAGACGGACGACCTGGCCTTTGACGCGACCCTGCGCGCAGCAGCTCCCTACCAGAAAGAACGCTACGAGATGCGCAAACGGGTGGCTTTTGCGATCCGGACCAGCGATTTCCAGCGCAAGATTCGCATAAAGAAAGCCTCCAACCTGGTGCTATTCGTGGTGGATGCATCCTGGTCGATGGCAGTGGCCGAACGAATGACAGCCACCAAGGGTGCGATCTTGAGCCTGCTGACCGACGCTTACCAGCGGCGCGACCGGGTCGGGCTGATCGTCTTCCAGAAGAACAAAGCCACCCTGATCCTACCGCCAACCAATTCCATCCAACTCGCCCAGCAGGCGCTGGCCAATATCCCGGTCGGCGGAAAGACCCCGCTCTCGGCCGGTTTATTGATGGCGCACGAGGTGATCAGCCGCGAACGGATCCTGCACCCTGACGTCAACCCGCTCTTAATCCTGCTAACCGATGGGGCCGGGAACGTCTCGCTGACCCACCTGCCGCCCCAGGAAGAATCCAACCGGCTGGCGACCCAAATCGCCACCGAAGACATCCACAGCCTGGTGATCAACATGGAACACGCCGCCTTTGACCAGGGCCTGGCGCAAAACCTGGCCGATCACCTGAACGCTCCCTGTTATACGCTGAGCGAATTGAAAGCCGAGACGCTCTACCAAACCGTGCGGGAAGAAATGGCTGCCAAGAAAGCTTGAGGAAAATATGCCGGTACCTTCCATTCGCCTGAATCACATTCCAAACTCTGCGATCAGCCAGATGGGCCGCCTGGCCGAGCAGTACCAGGCAGTCAACCTGGCCCAGGGAGTGCCTGATTTTGACCCGCCGGCCGAAATGCTGGCCGCCGCCGGGCAGGCGTTACTCTCTGGGCACAACCAGTACACAGCCACCTGGGGCTCGCCGCGCCTGCGCAGGGCGCTGGCTGACAAGCACCGCCGGTTCAGCGGATTGGAGATCGATCCGGAGCAGCACGTCACAATAACGGTAGGCGACACTGAAGCGATCCTGGCAGCGCTGATCACGATCACCAACCCGGGCGATGCGGTAGTAATTTTTTCACCCCATTACGAGGCCTACCTGGTGGATGCACGCCTGCTGAACGCCCGGCCTGTGCACGTCCCGTTCCACCCTCCGGAGCTGACTTTCGATCCAGATGATCTGCGAAAAGCCTTCCAGGCCGGTGCACGGGCGATGGTGTTATGTAACCCGGCCAACCCAACCGGGAAGGTGTTTACGCTGGAAGAGTTGCAGGCGATTGCCAGCCTGGCCCAGGAATACGATGTAACGGTGATTGCAGACGAAATCTACGAGCATATCGTCTATGCGCCACACCAGCACACCTACATTGCCAGCCTGCCGGGGATGTTCGAACGCACGATTTCGTGCAGCTCGCTTTCCAAAACTTATGCCGCGACCGGCTGGCGAGTCGGTTGGGCGATCGCCCCACCAGCAATCAGCGATGGGCTGCGTAAAGTGCACGATTTCCTGTCGGTCTGCGCCCCCTCGCCGCTACAAGAAGGAGCGGTAGCAGCGCTCGAGTTTCCGCCAGTCTATTACCAACGCATGCTGGCTGAGTATGCACACAAGCGAGACCTATTTATTGACTTGTTAAAAAAAGCGGACCTGGGCTTTATCCAACCGCAAGGGGCGTATTTCGTCCTGGTCGATATCTCAGATTTTGGTTTTGAGGACGATTTTGATTTTTGTACCTGGATGGTGAAGGAAATCGGGTTGGCGAGCATGCCAGGATCATATTTTTTCCACGAGCCGGTCAAATCGTATATCCGGCTGAATTTCGCCAAGCGGGATGAGACGCTATTTGCGGCTGGCGAGTGCCTGATGCGCCTGGGAGAAAGGCGCTAGGGGCGATCTGAGGCAACCGGCATGATGAGACTGCTGCGAAAAGCCAGCGGATATTTGATCGTCCTGAGCCTGCTGACCAGCTGCGCCGGCGCCAGCCAACCGCCCAGCGCGGTAACCCCCAGCCCGAGCCTGGCGCAGGCCAGTCTGGCAACCGAAACATCCCCCGCACCGACCGCCCCACCAACTGCTATAGCCAGCCCAACGATTGAAGCACCGCTCCGGTCGCACTATACCCTGGATGCGTCCCTGGATTACGCCCGCCACCACCTGGCGGTAGACGAACGAATTGCTTATATCAACAACAGCAGCGAAACCCTGACCGAACTGATCTTAATGGTTGAGCCGCTATATTACCCCGGCACCTTCCAACTGGATCGCCTGGAGTGGGGGGCGGGCGAGCCAATCGAAGGGGTAAGTACGGAAACCGGGTGGCTGCGATTCCCGTTGAAACAGCCACTCGCCCCAGGCGAGGGCGTGGACCTGGCGTTGAGCTACCAGTTGAACCTGCCGTCGCCAACCCCTTCGGCAGCGATCCGGCCGATCCCCTTCGGGTATACCGAGCGACAGGCCAACCTGGTCGATTGGTATCCATTTGTGCCGCCATTTGTACCAGGGCAAGGCTGGCTGGCCCACCCGGCCGGATTTTATGGAGAACACCTGGTTTTCGAAAGCGCTGATTTCAGTGTAAGCCTGCGCCTGGAAGAGGCCCAGCCAGAGATTGTTATCGCTGCCAGCGCTGCAGCCATACGCGATGGCGAATGGCTGCGGTTCGAACACCGCCAGGCGCGGAATTTCGCCTTTTCCGCCAGCCCGTATTACCAAACGATCACCGCCCAAGCCGGTGCGATACAGGTGACCAGTTATGCCTTCGGCGGGCAGGAAGCGGCTAACCAGGCCGTGCTGGATACGACCGTCAAGGCGCTGGAACTCTATAGCCGGCTGTTTGGCCCATACCCGCGTTCCAACCTGGCAGTGGTAGAAGCTGATTTCCTGGATGGGATGGAATATGACGGGATGTACTTCCTGAGCAAGGGATTTTATAACCTGTACACTGGCACTCCGGCGGAATACCTGATCGCCATCGCCGCCCACGAAACCGCCCACCAATGGTGGTATGCCCTGGTTGGGAATGACCAGGCGCTGGAGCCCTGGCTGGATGAAGCCCTATGCACCTATAGCGAGCGTTTATTTTACGAGAACTATTATCCAGAGGCAATGAACTGGTGGTGGGCTTACCGGGTTAACTATTACCTGCCGCGTGGCCGCGTCGACGATTCGATCTACAATCCACGCGGCGAGGCCGAACCCTATCGCGCCTACCGGGATGCCGTTTATTTGAACGGAGCCGTTTTCCTGGAAGAGCTACGCACATTGATTGGCGATGAAACCTTTTTACAATTCTTAGGCATTTATGCAGACCAGAATTCTGGCCAGATTGCTACCCGAGCTGATTTCTTTACTACTCTGCGAGAGCTGCTTTCAACAGATCAACAGAGCGAACTGGATAAGTTGTCCAAGAAGTATTTTTCAATTGTAGAATAGAATATATTAGTCGTCTTAGTAGGGCTTGTAGATAGTGTGGATAAACCTGTAGAGCAGGAGAATCACCTGTAGGTGTAGGGGATGGAGACCAACACAGCCCAGATATGCGGTTGCGGTTTCCCAAATTTGTCCCCCTGCGAACTGGGGATGAAAACGGACAAGCAGGGATAAAAATCCTTACCAACATGGTGAAAAAGATATATAGGGAAGGACGCAGTATACCCCCCATATATAGGGGATGATCAACCGGGATGGCTTGGGACAAAAAGGGTGGTTTTCCCCAGTTCGGATAGTTTATCCACAGTTTTTAGGCAGTTATCCACAGTTTTTTACGTCTGGGGCTGGTAGGGAACCTGAAAAGAATCCCCCATATATGGCTGGATAGTCCAGGGAAAAGTAATTATGGTAATATGAAGGAAATCCCCCAGACAAAGGAGAAAAAGAATTGGACCCGCTTTCATGGATGGATTTTCTGTTGATTGGACTGGCGGGGATGGCGGGCGGCGCAGTGAACGCACTGGCGGGCGGCGGCACCCTGATTACGTTTCCAATGTTAACCGCGGTGGGTATCCCAGCCGTGGCAGCCAACGTCACCAACACCGTGGCGCTTTCGCCAGGGTATCTCAGCGCGACTTTTGCACAGATGAAAGATTTGAAAGGCCAGGGCCGGCGGCTGTATTACCTTGTTCCAGCCGGGATCCTGGGTGGGTTGATCGGTGGGGTGCTGCTGCTGAATACCCAGGAGAAGCTTTTTCGCGAACTGGTGCCGTTTTTGATCTTGCTGGCCTGCGGACTGCTGGCGGTGCAGGATACGGTGCGGAAGTGGCTGGTCAAGCGTACCGCAAGCAGCGGGCGGGGTCATATTTCTGAGATCTGGGTTGCACCGTTGATCTCCCTGGCGGGGATTTACGGGGGGTATTTTGGGGCAGGATTGAGCGTGATTATCCTGTCGGTGCTGGGGTTGATCCTGGATGACACGCTGACCCGGCTGAATGCCTTGAAGCAGGGAGTGGCATTCAGTGTGAACATGGCGGCAGCGGTGTTCTTCTTATTCTCGGATAAGGTGGTCTGGCCGGCAGCGCTGGTGATGGCGGCCGGAGCGATCCTGGGAGGAACGCTGGGCGGCAAGCTGGCCAGCCGGATCAAGCCCAGCCAATTGCGGTGGGTGGTGGTCACGATCGGGGTGATCGTGGCGATCATCTATTTCTTCCGCTAAATCGATCTTTTTCCATTGTCGATGCGAGTTGTTGCAACCTTTTCCGATTGGCTGCATCCAAGTAACGGAGCAATAATTAAGAAAAGGAGATCGATTATGGAGATGATCATTGACTTCCCTGGTGGAGCGCGTGTCGACGCTCATTTTGGGCCTTACACGGTAAAAACGGACCAACCCCCGATGGGTGGTGGGAGCGGCTCGGCGCCGACGCCTTTTGCGATTTTCTTGTCCTCGCTAGGCACCTGCGCGGGGATTTACGTGTTGGGTTTTTGCCAGCAGCGTGGTCTGTCGACCGATGGGATCCGGATTGTTCAGCGGATCCATAATGATCCGATGAGCGGAATGGTTGGAAAGATCGAGATTGAAATCCAGACCCCGCCCGATTTCCCGGAGAAATACCTGCCTGCGTTGGTGCGCTCGGCAGAGCAGTGTGCGGTGAAGAAACACATGGAGCGCCCTCCAAAGTTTGATATTCACACCAAGACCGTCGAAATGACATAAATTCCAATCAAAAGAGCCAACCCGCCGGGCTGGCTCTTTTGATTCAAGATTTGCTCAGGGTCCGATATAAGTACCGGAAAATAGGATAGCGCCTTTTGGGATCACCACAATGCCATCCTGGACAGTATAAGTACCTTCTTCGATGTCGGTGCCTCGCGGGAAGGGCTTGATAACCACCCCTTCGCCGATACGGACATTTTTATCGAGGATCGCGCCGTCGATCTGGCTATCCTTGCCGATGCCATAAGGAATGCCAGCTGGTGGAGGCGTAGCGGGCGTGTCGTAGTAGTCAGCGCCCATCATGATCGTATTCTTCAGCTTAACCCCCTCCTGGATTATGCTGCGGACGCCCACGACGCAGTTGCTGATTTCGGATTTATGGATGATGCAGCCTTCCGAGAGCATGACATTGGTCAACCGGGCGCCGTCGATCACCGAGCCGGGTAACGAGCGCTGGTGGGTATAAATGGGGCGCTGTGGATCGTAGAAATTGAAGGGGGATTCGGGCTGCGCCAGGCGCAAGTTGACCTCGTAGAAGGAGCGGATGGTTCCGATGTCCTCCCAATAACCGTCGAAGCCGAAGCCATAAACGCGGTGGCTGTCCAGGTTGCTGGGAATGACCTGGCCGCCAAAGTCATCGGCGGTAGTATTTTCCAGCAGGTCAATCAGGACCTCGGTGTTGAAGATATAAATGCCCATTGAGCCGAGGAAAGGCCGCTCGGGATCGTCGCGGCTGACAAAGCGGGCCAGGACGTCCGGGTCACGTGGTTTCTCAACGAATTCGGTAATCTGACCGCCGGCCTCGGCCTTGAGCAGGCCAAAGCGAGATGCCTCGTTCACGGCAACCGGTTGGACAGCGACGGTAATATCGGCCTGGTTTTCCCAATGGAAGTGCGCCATTTCGGCGTAATCCATGCGGTAAAGGTGATCGCCGGCCAGGATGAGCACGTAAGGAGCGCGGGCAGCTTTGATTTCAAACAACTGCTTGCGAAAGGCGTCGGCGGTGCCCTGGTACCATCCGGAGCTGCGTGGGGTCTGCTCGGCGGCCAGGATCTGGACCCAACCCTGGTGGAAGCGATCAAACGTATAGGTCTGGGCGATATGGCGGTGAAGCGAGACAGAATTGAATTGAGTCAGGATGGCAATGCGGGTGATGCCTGAGTTGATACAGTTGCTGATCGGCACGTCGATCAGGCGATACTTGCCGGCGATCGGGACGGCCGGTTTCGAGCGTTGGCGGGTAAGTGGGTAAAGGCGTTTTCCAACGCCTCCCCCCAGGATCACGGCGAGAATCTGGTCTGTCGATGGCATGGGCATTCTCCTGGAGATGATGATAGGGCAGGAAAGCAATGATGCGCCCGCAACCGTTGGAGTTGGGACGCATCATCGCTGCAGTGCCGAAGGTGGGAATCGAACCCACACTCCTTTAGGGAACACGATTTTGAGTCGTGCGCGTCTGCCTGTTCCGCCACTTCGGCTTATTCCTGGCTGCAAGTATATCGAAGGTTGTTCTCCTGGTCAAGTATAATTGCGCATGGAGGAAAAGCGCATGCGTTTAGGAATTATCGGACTGCCTCAATCAGGCAAAACAACGGTTTTCAATGCCCTGACGCGCGGGAACCAACCGACGACGATGAGCGGCGGGCGGTTTGAGGTGCATACTGGGGTGGTCGATGTACCGGACGGGCGGGTGGATCGCCTGTCAGCGATGTTTCGGCCACAAAAAACCATCTATGCCAAAGTAACCTACGCGGATATCGCTGGTCTGGAGGGCGCTGCGGATAAGAGCGGGATTTCAGGTCCGCTGCTCAACCAACTGGCCCAGATGGATGGATTTGTTGAGGTGGTGCGCTGTTTTGAGAATCCAAACGTCCCCCACCCTGCGGGCAGCGTGGATCCACGGCGCGACCTGGCGAATATGGATAGCGAGCTGCTGCTGAACGACCTGATTTCGGTCGAGCGGAAGCAGGAGCGGCTGGTTGAAGAGCGGAAGAAGGGCGGCGGGCGCGAGCGAAGTGTAATTGAGCGCGAGATTGCTTTGTTCGAAAAACTTCATGCCACGTTGGCAGCTGAACTGCCGCTGCGGGCGGTGGAACTGACGCAAGAAGAAGAAAAGTTGCTGGCAGGGTTCGGTTTCCTGACTCGCAAGCCGCTGTTGATCCTGTTGAATCTGTCCGAAGGGCAGGCGGCCCCGGCGATCGAATACTCGCATCCGCACAGCCGCGTGGCGGCTTTGCAGGGAAAGCTGGAAATGGATCTAGTCCAGCTCCCACCGGAAGACGCCGAGCTGTTCATGACAGAGTATGGGATTGAAGAACTCGGCCTGCAACGCGTGATCGGACTGTCCTATGACCTGCTTGGTCTGCAGTCCTTTTTCACGGTTGGCGAAGATGAAGTACGGGCCTGGACAATCCAGCGTGGCACACCGGCGGTTGAAGCAGCAGGGACAATCCACTCGGACCTGCAAAAAGGTTTCATCCGAGCCGAAGTGGTGCGCTATGAAGACCTGGTGAGCCTGGGGGGACTGAGCGAGGCCCGCCAGAAGGGCAAGCTGCGCCTGGAAGGAAAAGAATACATCGTCCAGGATGGCGAAATCGTCCACATTCGGTTCAATTTATAAATGAGCAGCCGCAACCTTCCACCGGATGCCCTACCGCTTGACCAGGTGCTGCAGGGAGACTGCATCGAGGTCCTGGCGGGGCTGTCGGCCGAGTCGGTTGACCTGGTTTTTGCGGATCCGCCGTACAATTTACAGCTTCACCAGGAATTGCTGCGGCCAAACCGGACCCGGGTGGATGCAGTGAATGATACCTGGGACCAGTTTGAAAATTTCCAGGCCTACGACCAGTTCACCCTGCAGTGGCTGGCGGCTTGCCGGCGAGTGCTAAAAAAGACCGGCGCGTTGTGGGTGATCGGTACGTATCATAATGTCTACCGGGTGGGCAGCCGGCTGCAAGACCTGGGCTTCTGGATTCTGAACGATGTGGTGTGGGTCAAAGACAATCCGATGCCCAATTTCCGCGGGGTGCGTTTTACCAATGCACACGAGATGCTGATCTGGGCGCAGAAGGATCGCGGGTCAGCTTATACATTTAACTACCAGGCGATGAAGTCGCTGAACGAAGAACTGCAGATGCGCAGCGACTGGTACCTGCCGATCTGCACTGGCCCGGAGCGCCTACGGCTAAACGGCGAGAAAGCCCATTCGACCCAAAAACCTGAGGCGCTACTCTACCGGATCCTGCTGGCGAGCACCAACCCGGGGGATGTGATCCTGGATCCATTCTTCGGCACGGGCACGAGCGGCGCAGTGGCGAAAAGGCTGCACCGGCACTGGATTGGGATCGAGCGCCAGGCGGAGTACGTGGATCTGGCGCGCAAGCGAATCGAGGCGATCCAGCCGGCGCCATACGACCCGGCGCTGTTTGAGGTCCCTGACCGGAGAAGGTTGCTGCGAGAGGGGCGGCTGCCCTTTGGGAGGCTGTTGGAGTATGGGCTGCTGCAGCCAGGTGCGACTTTATACCTGGGCGGCGAGGAGCAGAAGTGCGCCCGGGTGCTGGTCGATGGTTCGCTGGAGTACGAGGGGGAACGCGGTTCGATCCATCAAATGGCCCGGCAGGCGACCGGCGCACCGGCAACTCCTTGCAATGGCTGGGAGCAGTGGTATTATGTGGATCCGGCAACTGCCGAACGCTGGCCGATCAACCGGCTGCGCGACCGGCTGCGAGCGATGCTCCAGACTGGCGAAATAACGGTGGAAGGATCCGAAAATCAGAAGAAAGACGAGAGGAGATTATGAAACAAACCTATAGTTTATCGGCCTGGAGCCTGGCAGACTTGTTCCCGGCTTCCGACAGTCCTGAAATGCAGGCGGCTTTCGCCGATTTAGAGGCGAGCGTCGCGGCTTTCGAAACTAACCGCAGCCGGTTGGCTGCCGGCATCTCGAGCGCTGATTTCCTGGAGATCGTCGGGCAGTTAGAAGCACTCAATCGCAAAGGAGGCCGGGTGGGCGCTTTTGCCGGACTGGCGTTTTCCGGCGATACCCAGAACCAGGCCGCCCAGGCTTTCATGGCGCGCTCGGACCAGTTCCTGACCGGGCTGCAGAACCGCAGCCTGTTTTTTGAAATTTGGTGGAAAGACCTGGATGAGACCAATGCGCAACGCCTACTGACGGCGAGCGGCGATTACCGCTATTGGTTGGAGCAAATGCGCCAGTTCAAGCCGCATACCTTGAGCGAGCCGGAAGAAAAAATTATCAATATTAAGAACGTCACCGGCTCGAATGCCTTTGCGATCCTGTACGATTCGATCACCAACCGCTATTCCTTCAAGGTGAAGGTCGATGGAGAGGAGAGGGAGCTGACGCGCGGCCAATTAATGGTCTACGCCCGCCATCACGACCCGGAGTTGCGGGCGGCGGCCTACCAGGAACTGTACCGGGTTTACGGCCAGGACAGCCCGATCTTGGGCCAGATCTACCAGACCCTGGTGCGGGATTGGCGCAGCGAGCAGGTTGAACTGCGCCACTTTGCCAGCCCGATTTCGGCGCGCAACCTGGCAAATGACATCCCGGATGAAGTGGTTAGCACCTTGTTGGAGGTGGCTGAGCGAAATGCAAGCGTCTTTCAGCGCTATTTCCGGCTGAAAGCGCGCTGGCTGGGAATGGAGCGCCTGCGCCGGTATGATATCTACGCCCCGGTTGCCAAGTCCGAGAAGAGCTATGCTTTCGAAGACGCAGCCGAGATGGTGCTTGATTCGTTTGCGGAATTTGCACCGAAGGTGGCTGCCCTGGCTCAGCGGGTGTTTGATGAACAGCACCTGGACAGCGAGGTGCGCAAGGGGAAACGCAGCGGTGCGTTTTGCTCGACTGTCACACCTGACCTGACCCCATGGGTGTTGGTAAATTACCAGGGCCGCCCGGACGACGTGGCCACCCTGGCGCACGAGTTGGGGCATGCGATCCACTCGATGCTGGCAGAACATCACACGGCATTCACCCAGCATGCCTGCCTGCCGCTGGCGGAAACCGCATCTACCTTTGGCGAAATGATGTTGATCGACCGCTTGCTGCGCAGCGAAACCGATGCCGGTGTACGGCGCGACCTGCTCTTCCGCCAGGTGGACGATTCATACGCCACGGTGATGCGCCAGATCTTCTTTGCCCTATATGAGCGGCAGGCGCATGAGATGATCGACCAGGGCGCCTCGGTAGACGACCTGGCTGAGGCGTATCTCCAAAACCTGCAGCGCCAGTTTGGCGAAGCGGTCGAGGTGAGTGATGAATTTCGCTGGGAATGGGTCTCGATCCCTCACATTTACCACGTGCCATTCTACGTGTATGCTTACGCTTTTGGACAACTGCTGGTGCTGTCGCTATACCAACAGTTCCTGGCTGAGGGCGAGAGCTTTAAACCGCGTTACCTGAACATCCTGTCGGCCGGTGGATCGAAGGCTCCGGTCCAGGTGCTGGCTGAGGCGGGTATCGACGTGTACAGTGCTGAGTTCTGGCAGGGCGGCTTTGATGTGATCGACCAGATGATTGATCAACTAGAAGCACTACCGGTCCAGTAGTACACCTGACTGGCCGTGGGGCGCTTGCTGCGCCCTACGGCCGGGAAAGAATATTCTCGATGAGCGAGCAACCGTTTCCTCTGGCTTTAGCCCCGATTTTCCAGGCTGTGGCGCAGGTGATGGCTGACCATCGCCTGGAGTTCAACGCGGCTGATCTGATTAACAGCAACCACGGCGACCATATGCTGGAGATCTTTCGTCTGGCGGTTGAGGCGGCTGAGGTAAAGCAAGCAGACGGCCTGGCGGCGGCGATGGAATACGCCGGGTTTATGCTGCGCAACCAGCCGGAAAATGGCTCGGCGCAAGTGTATGCCAATGGATTGGCCCAGTTGGGTGAGCAGTTTCAACAATACCAGATCGGCCTGGACGACCTGGCGCCTTATCTGCGCAAAGTGTTGAAGGAAGAAAAGGAGGGTCAGATCGAGGAGAAGCCGTCCAAATCGGGGGAGGTCCTGAAAGCCTTGTTGACCGCCCTGGCTGGCTGGCAGCAGGTGGAAGATGGGCAAGAAACAAGCGCTAACCCGCTTGATTTGGGGTATATGTTCGATTTGGGCGTGGCTTATTTGCAGGCCAAGCAGCGCGGCGGGACGCGGGCTGAAATCCTCGCCGATGCAGCCGCATCGGTGAGTCCATTGAAAAAGACGCCGCATCGCTACCAGTCTGGGAAAATTGCGATCCTGGCGCTGCTGCAGGCACTGGCTGCCCAAGGGGTCTAGAGACCGCTATCGGGCAAAATTTCTTCTTCTACTTCTTCTTCTGGTTCTTCTTCCGGCTTGCGGTCGAGAAGCTGGATGTTTCGGATAATCACTTTGGTGAAGTAGTGGGTTTCACCGCCTTTTTCGTAGCGATCGGTTTGTAATCGACCTTCAAGGTAAACCAGGCGGCCTTTGTTCAGATAGCTCTGGCAAATTTCAGCCAGGTTACCCCAAGCCTCGATGTTGAACCAATCGGCCTCGTGTTGAATTTCCCCGTTTGCATTTCGCCAGCGGCGATCAACCGCCAAGGAGAAACGGGTGACCTTGGTACCTTTGGGAGTGGTAAATATTTCCGGTTCTTTGCCCAAACGTCCGATCAACTGGATGCGGTTCAATGCTGCCATAACACCTCCTGTTTTACTATTCAGTTTAGCGCGAGTTTAGAGCCTGTCAAGTGGGGTGGGGGTGAACGGGTTGCATTCTAGGTCAAAGGCTGGTAAAGTTGAAATACGCAGGTGGCGCAAGCGGAAACCGTGCGCCGATAATTTGTCTAGACAAATTATCGCCAGGGATAGGCCTGGCGATTCATGGGAGCCTGGCAATGTATATAGCGATTGAAGGTGTGATTGGGGTCGGAAAGACCACCCTGGCGCGTCTTCTGCAAGCGAGCTTTGATGCAGAACTGCTGTTGGAAGTCTTCGAGGAAAATCCGTTCCTGTCCGATTTTTATGCCGACCGTGAGCGCTATGCGTTTCAGACGCAGATCTTTTTCTTGTTGAGCCGTTATCACCAGCAACGGCGGGTGGTCAGCGATGTGCTGAGCCGGGGGAAGGACCTGATTGCCGATTACACCTTCGAAAAAGACGCCTTATTTGCCGGGATCAATCTGCGCGGCGATGAACTGGAGATGTACTATAAGGTGCATGAGGCGCTGGCTGAAAAGGTAACGGCGCCGGACCTGATCGTCTACCTGCGGGCGGATACTGAGGCGCTAATGCGGCGGATTGCGTATCGCGACCGGTCGTACGAGCGAAATATGGAACGGGAATATATCCAGGAACTAAACCAGGCCTATGAGAACTTTTTTGCCGACCACCAGAGCCGCCGTTCTCCAGTGCTGGTGATCGACACCAACACCCTGGACTATGTCCACCGGGATGAAGATCTAAATTGGACCGAAAACCGCATCCGCCAGGCGCTCAAGATGGGTCCATTCCAACCGGAACTGCCGATGGAAGTCTCCAGCTAAGCCTGGGCTAACCCGAGCCGGCAGGCGAGGAGGAGAAGCAATTATGCGGGTCACCCGAGAAACATTACTCAAGATCGTCCGTGAGACAGTCGCCCAGCGGACGCGGGCAGATCGAGGAATCCAGGCAGTCTATCTGCACGGATCGATCCTGGAGGATGATTTTTTCAGCCTGGGATCAGTGGATGTAGATTTATTCTTCGTGCACGCCAGTGCAATCCCCCTTCAACGGGAGATTGTGTCGCTGACCGAAGAGGTCCACCTGGATATTGCCCACCACCTGCAACGCGATTACCGGAACACGCGCTCCTTGCGAATAGACTCATGGCTGGGCCCGACGATTAAAGATAGCCGGGCCCAGTTTGATCCGCATCACTT
>CAZAGA010000036.1:0-16771 GCA_964484335.1 uncultured Anaerolineaceae bacterium | reverse complement strand
GTACCCGGTCCAGGTCGGCGATATGCAGGTAGATGATCACCCACCCGGTTTGCTCGTTGCCGTCTCCATCCAGGTCAAGAGCAACGACGCTATTTTCCGAGCGCACGATCACGCCGTTACCCGAAGCGGTTACCCAGGCGCGTGAAGTTATGCAGGCGGGTTCGCCGGTGATGGGTGCAAAATCGAGTGCGCCACGTGGACTCCCTGTATTCCAGGAAGAGTGCGGACCGCCGGTCAGACTCCAGCGTTCACCCGGGCCAAACGGTAACTCCAACTCTGGCTGAGTTAAGTCAGAGGTCAACCCCGATGCATACTTTGTGGCACGCTGCCAGGGATCGCCTAAAAATTCTTTATAGAAGGAGAGAAAATTATCCTCTCCATATAATACCTCGCGCCAGGCTTGGGGTTTATAAAATTTCGCGAACAAATTCTGAACCGCTACAGAACCGGGATTCAGCCAGGAATCAATTGTGCTGGTGTTCCCATCGGAAAATTTGAGCAGGGTTAGCTCGCCAGTCCGCCAACCATAATAACCGATATTCAGGTGGGTGGCTGCCATGACCAACTCCTGGTATAGCCTCCGCCGCTCGGGTACCTGGAAACCCAGCGGATAATCCAGATCAGCCGGCTTTTGTAGCGGGCCAGTTAACCATCCAGCCCGGTATTCCAGAAAAGCCAGAAGCAAGCGCGGGTTGACCGAAGACTCTCTGGCCACTCGATCGATAATTTGCGCGCCTGTCAACCGGAAATCATATACTTCTTCTGAGTAACTGTTGAGCAAACCATCTTGGCCGGCGATAAGGTCTTCGAGATCGAAGTCGAGCGCTGTGGGTGAGTTGATCACCTCGCAATCCGGGAAGATCGGAGGTGTGCTTGGATCCGGCTCGCCTGCGCTTGGGATGTTCAATGCCTTCCCGGCGGGTAAAAATCCCTCCATCGGCAGTAAAGAATCGGAGTTGATTTGAGTAACCATAACTTGGAACCGGCGGGCAATGGCAGTCAGGGTATCGCCCGGCTGAGTAATATATACATCGGCAGTGTAACCAGGTGGCTTGGTCGACTGGATGGAACCCTGCCCGGGAATCTCAACCGTAGGCGGGGTAAGTGTATTTTCTGGAACTATGGATTGCGACGCCTCTGTGCTGGTTTGGGTTGCGGAATGGTTAGCATCGACTGGATCTGGCTGGTTGGGGTTGTGTTTGGCAACGAGCTCAGCGACCAGGGTCTGTTGCTGGGCCGTTGCCCGGGCAGATTGTTGCGATGCGCTGTCGAGGGGTAAATTGCAAGCCAGGCTTGCTCCCATAAAAACAGTCAATGCAAGGCTGCTGCGAAACGCCAGTTTCTGACGAATACGAGTTTGCTTCATCTAGCTTACCTTTGTCATCTTACTCAACCTGGTCAGAATTAATCCTATTATTGCCTTCCGGTTTTGCTTCAGCGTACAGAATTGCTTCCTTCCGCCAGGAGTTAGTTTGTGCCAACAGCATCCCGGTCAGCATAATTGCGCATCCGGCCAATTGGGTGAAGTTGAACATTTCTTTTAAGAAAAGTGCACCAAATAAGGCCGCAAACACTGCTTCCATGCTAAGGAGGATTGCAGCATCACTGGGAGGTGCAAGCTTCTGGCCAAAGATCTGTAAAGTATACCCAAGGCCGCCGGAGATCAACCCGGCATAAACAATAGCCCTGGCCGCTCCTCCTACCTGGCTCAACGCTTTCGGATCGGTTAATAAGCCCAGCCCGCTGCTGGCCAGTCCGCAGATCAGAAACTGACCGACGGCTATTTGCAGGCTGCCCAGCCTGGTCAACAGGCGGCTGATCCAGATTACATGAAAGGCCCAAAACAACGCTCCGGTCAGCTCCAGCACGTCCCCAGGATTGATCCTCATCTTACCGCCAGTGCTGAGTAGGAACAGGCCAATGGCTGCCAGTCCCACGCTTAGCCAAACTATCCGGCTGGTTGGCTGACGCAGGTATATTGCTTGAAAGATCGGTACCAGGACCACGTATAAACCAGTGATGAAACCGGCATTGCCTGCGGTAGTGTAGCGTAAACCAGCCTGCTGGAAAGCTGCACCGCCGGCCAGGACCAGGCCAGCTAGAATCAGGCCGCTCCAGGCCTGGCGGTCTAGTTTGCGGGCTGAAGCTCTACTTCGCGGTGGGATGAACAAGGCTGGTAGTAAGACTACGCCGGCTAGCAGAAAACGGAGGCCATTGAATAAATAAGGATTTTGCTCGGATGCAGTGCGCTGGGCGACAAAGGCGCTGCCCCAGATGATGGCTGTGCTTAACAACGCCAGGTCAGCCTGAATCCGGGGCGGCAGGCGTCGTGGGACAGCAAAACTTGTTTTCAGGCTGCTCATCCTGGATTTGATTATACTTGTTGGGGCCAATTTCATCGCAATTCCCTTGTCGTTTCGTTGAAATCCGATTATTATTACCAAAATTCCCTGCTTTGTTTTGATGAGGAGACATTCGATGAAAGAAACCCCATCGTTGATGGAGCGGCTGCGTTATCGGCTCGACACGATCTACTCGCGCGACACTCGGGCTGCAGTGATCACTTTGGGCCTACTGACCCTACTCCTGACAATGATTAGCACCATTATCTTGGTAATTGCCAGGATTGCGCCAGGAGGTGAGGAGAGCTATACAACAATTGAGGCCTTTTGGGTGAGTTTGTTATCTGTAATTGGCGAAGGATCGGTCGGCGGTCGCGAAACCGGCTGGGGGTATCGCTTGCTCACGTTGGGTATGACTTTTGGTAGCATTTTCATCGGTAGTTTCTTTATCAGCGCCTTAACCAATGGATTGGTAAGCCGTGTCAATGAACTAAAGCGTGGCCGGTCGATCGTGATAGAACAAGGCCATACAGTTATCCTTGGGTGGTCAGATCAGGTCTTTACCGTCCTTACAGAACTAATGCAAGCCAATGCCAGTCATCCTGCCGCGGTTATAGTTGTCCTGGGTCTGGCATCAAAAGAGGATATGGAAGATCAAATCAAGCAAAAGGTTAAACAAATTGGTCGCACCCGGATTGTCTGCCGGACGGGTGATCCGATGGAAATGGCTGACCTAGAGCTTGTTAGTCTGAACACGGCGAAGACCGTGATCATCCTGCCACCGGCCAGTGAATATCCGGATGCGGATGTGATCAAAACTACCCTGGCGATTACCAAGAATCCAAAGCGGCGTAAAGCGCCTTATCATATTGTGGCTGGAATTCGCAACCCGCGCAACCAGGAGATTGCCAACGTGGCAGGTAATGGCGAAGTGGAATGGTTGGTGACCTCTGAGGTGGTTTCTCGGGTCATTGCCCAAACCAGCCTGCAGCCTGGCTTATCCGCCGTATATGATGACCTGTTTGATTTTGAAGATCAGGAAATCTACCTCAAAAGCGACTCGATGCTCTGTGGCCGGCCTTTCAGTCAGGCTTTATTCGCATCAGATGACAATACCGTGATCGGTGTTGTGACTGAAAGCGGCCAGGTTTTGCTTAATCCACCGAAAGACCGCATCATCCAGCACAATGATCAGTTAATTGTGATCGCCGGGGATGATCTCGAGGTACACTTTGATCTACAAGGTTTAGGAAAACATAACTCGGACCATATTTCTCTTGGCGAACTACCTCCTATCCAATCCAAACAGATCCTGATCCTGGGCTGGAATTGGCGTGGGAAACGGATCCTGGAAGAACTGGATAAATATGTTTCGCCAGGTTCTCAAATCACTGTTCTGGCTGATCAGGAAAAGGTCGCTGAACAGATACACAGTGATTGCCTTGACTTTAATAACCTGCAAGTGTGCTTCTTGCCAGAAGACACGGATGATCGTCAAATCCTGGAGGGCATTCTATTCAAACCTTATGATCACGTGGTCGTCCTGGGGTATTCTGACCGGTTAAGTATTCAGCGTGCCGATGCAAAAACTCTGGTCACCTTGCTACATCTGCGCGATGTCAAGGAACGTGACAATCTGGATTTCACTATTGTTACAGAAATGATGGATATCCGGAACTATGAGCTGGCTTCGACTGCCCGGGCGGATGATTACGTTGTCAGCGATCGGTTGGTCAGCCTGCTCATGGCCCAGGTAGCTGAAAACAGGCCCTTGAACGCCGTTTTCACCGATCTTTTAAGCGCCCAAGGAGCTGAAATCTACTTAAAGCCGGTCAGTCTTTATGTAAAGCAGGACCAAGCGGTGAATTTTTTCACGGTGATCGAGGCTGCCAGGCAGCGAGGTGAGATCGCAATTGGTTATCGCCTCGCGCCCGTGCCGGGCGTCGCTAATTCTGAATTTAGCGTCGTGGTCAATCCGAAAAAATCAGCCGAAGTAACTTTCTCTCAACTAGATCGGATCATTGTCCTGGCCGAGTCTCAATTCTAAGCATCGCCTGGATTCTACACAACTCGCGGGGCAGCGCGTGGATAAATGTCCTGCGACGGATCCGTTTGGTCGTTCAGGATCATCTGGCCCAATTCGTCTCCATAGACCATCAGGCGAGAGATTTTACTGGCATCATCCATCCCAATAGGTTGGTTGAAATTAACCTGGAAGCGCCTGAAGTCCAATTCCTGGAAAAAGGTATTCACCAGGTGGACCTGCTGGTCATCTGCTGATTGCAGGAACGCGCCGACCAGTGGCTCGATCCATTCCCAGGCCCACAGTTGCGATGCCCGCTTGGGGTCAAACGCGTGTGGACTACGCCCAGTCCCCAGGCTTATCAAAGTGGTCTCGGCTGGCTTCCAACCCAGGCAGAAGAGTAACTCGTAAGCTGCCAGGTAGCATGGGTTGGCATACGCCCCTACGCCGCCATCGACATAACGCCCTTCGACAACCGGGAAAAAGGTTGGTACTGCACAGGAGGCCAACACGGCTTTAGAGAGCGCCCAGCCCCGATAGGCATCTTTCCAGGGTTTGATAAACAGGGTCCGGTTTTCGAGTAAATCAAAGCTGGTGATCACAAAATCGAAGGGGACAGAGGAATTCCAAGAATCCCCTATCAACCGTTCTCCGAAGCTAGATTGTAAGGCAGTTTCCAAGGGCTCGAGGGGGTAACGATAGCGCGAGAGTGGCCAGATCAGCTTCCGCCAGGTTTCCTTGAAAATTACCTGTCCCAGGCTTTGGTAGAGACTCACCATTTGCGCGGCGCTCAGCCCACAGGCTATTCCAGCGGTGATAATCGAGCCGGTGGATGTGCCAGCTGCCAGCTTGCACACCGCCTGGAGCGGTTGACCTAGGTAGTTTTCCAGGACTGCCAAGGCGCGCGTAACAATCAGACCCTTGATCCCGCCTCCATCGATTGCAATAGCTACGTTTTTTCGAAAGGGTTTCATGTAAATTCTCCATGAAAAATTGGTGCAATTTGGATACCAGGTCGGAACAGGTTCTGGCGCGGCTTGCTTTTTTGCCAGACTGGTTTATCATATGGCAGGTTTCCTGAAATTGATCTTCCGACTGCACCTAGGAGATTTACATTGACGATTACTTATGATTTTGACCACCCGCCAGATCGCTATGCAAGTGAAAGTTTTAAATGGCAAACCTATGACCCGCAGGTAATCCCCTTGTGGGTCGCTGATATGGATTTCCCCTCGCCTCAGCCTGTCATTGACGCCCTCCTGGAACGTGTCCAGCACGGAGTTTTTGGCTATCCGCGCGGTCTTAATGCCCAGCCAAAAGAATTACCTGATCTCCGCGAGATTGTTGTTGCACACCTGTGGAAGCATTATTCCTGGCATCCAGATCCCGATAGCCTGGTTTTCTTGCCTGGGGTAGTAACTGGCCTAAACCTGGCTTGCCAGGCTTTTGCTGGTCTAGATGGTGGTGTGCTTGTGCAAACCCCTGTCTATCCACCGATTCATAGCGCGGCGCAAACATCTGGTTGTCTGCCCCAGGAAATGGAATTAACCTACCAGGCAGATGGCACTTATTCAATTGATTGGGATGCCTTTGAATCGTCGATTAATTCAACTACTCGTCTTTTCATCTTGTGCAACCCCCACAATCCAGTTGGAAAAGTGTTTACCCGGGATGAGTTGGAGCACATGGCGGAAATCTGCTTGCGCCGTCGGATCATCCTCATCTCAGACGAAATCCATTGCGATTTAGTCTTTCCTGGCTATTCCCATCTGCCAGTCGCTTCTCTGGATCCTGAAATAGCCGACCACTCGCTTACGCTGATCGCTCCAAGCAAGACTTATAACCTGGCTGGGCTTCAGTGCTCGATTGCGATCATCCCAAACCCAGAGTTGCGCAGCCGGTTTTTGGCGGCCCGTCACGGGCTTGTCCCCTGGGTTAACCTGCTAGGACTGGTAGCTGCTGGGGCTGCCTACCAACATGGGTCGGAATGGTTGATCCAGGTTCTAGACTACTTGCGCCAGAACCGGGATTTCTTGTTCGAGTACGTCCAGCAAGAAATCCCAGCTCTTGGAATGGCTCGACCCGAAGGAACCTACCTGGCTTGGCTAGACTGCCGTAAGGCTGGAATTCCGGGAAATCCGTACCGGTTCTTTTTAGAAAAGGCTTTGGTTGCCCTGAACGATGGGGCTAGCTTTGGAAAAGGTGGAGAAGGTTTTGTTCGCCTGAATTTTGGTTGTTCTCGCGAATTGTTGGAAACTGCTTTGGAAAGGATGTCCCAAGCGCTGCGCCAGCCTACAGGTACTTAGGTTTTAAGATAAAAAAGACCCGATTGTGTGTTATAAATTGATAACATTTTAACAAAACTGAGGTCAATCATGGCGATTATAACCAGCAATAAACATCCTGGGGCAGGTCTAACGACTTTAGTTGATATGCTTCGCCGCCAGGCAGAAAAACAACCCGATGAGGTTCTATTCACCTTTTTGGTTGATGGCGAGTCGGAAGAGTATTCGATGACCTATGGCGATCTAGACCGTAATGCCCGAGGAATCGCCGCCTGGTTGCAGGATCATCACGCCGAGGGGGAACGCGCCTTACTACTCTATCCACCTGGCCTGGACTATATCAGCGCCTATTTTGGTTGTTTATATGCTGGAGTCATTGCAGTCCCTGCCTATCCACCGCGTTTGAACAGGCCGGTCCCTCGCATCCAGGGCATTGTTGCTGATTCGTCATCCCGCTTCGCCTTAACCACCAATGAAATTCTAAAAAACCTGGAGCAGCGTTTTGAGTACACTCCTGACCTGCAGGCTTTAACCTGGTTAGACACCCAGCAGAGGCCGGTTGGTGCCGAATCGGCCTGGAAACAACCTGCGATTGGCCCTGATACTTTGGCATTCCTGCAATACACTTCTGGCTCCACCAGCCAGCCAAAGGGTGTCATGGTTACCCACGCCAATCTACTCTACAACCTGGCCCAAATCTGGTCTGGGTTCCGGATCTACAATTACTTGGGTGAGTGCCGTTCTGCTGTGAGTTGGCTGCCAACTTACCATGATATGGGACTGATTGGGGGTATCCTGGAACCGATCTTTGCTGGCGCATGCAGCTATTTACTTTCACCACTGGCCTTCCTGCAACGTCCCTATCGTTGGTTACAAGCCATCAGCCGGTACCAGGCCACGGTAAGTGGCGGGCCGAATTTCGCCTATGAAATTTGCCTGGAGAAGATACGCCCTGAACAGATCGAGAGCCTTGATTTATCTTCCTGGTGTGTAGCATTCAATGGCGCTGAGCCTATCCGTCGTGATACGATGGAGCGTTTTTTAGCTGCCTTTGCACCGGCAGGTTTTCGGTCAGATGTTTTTT
This sequence comes from uncultured Anaerolineaceae bacterium, assembly GCA_964484335.1. Lineage (GTDB taxonomy): Bacteria > Chloroflexota > Anaerolineae > Anaerolineales > UBA4823 > CAZAGA01. The sequence continues at coordinate 9,037 of CAZAGA010000036.1, read as the reverse complement.
ATCCTTGTTATGGATTGGCTGAGGCGACGCTATTTGTAACTAGTGCGGACGGACCTGGAGCGCCTCAGTGCCTGACCGTTCAACGAGACGCCCTGGAACGAGGTCATGTCGTTCAGGCAGACGCCGCTGCGCCTGACCGGATGGACCTGGTAAGTTGTGGCCAGCCAGAGTTGGACGAAAAAATTGTGATCGCCCATCCAGAAGACCTGACCCGCTGCCTGGATGGCACAGTCGGCGAGATTTGGATCAGCGGCTTAAATGTCACCCAGGGCTATTGGAATCGCCCCGAGGAGAGCCAAAGAACTTTCCATGCCTATCTGGTGGATACCCAAGAAGGTCCCTACCTGCGTACGGGTGACTTGGGATTTATACTGGATGGCAACTTGTATGTCACCGGTCGTCTGAAGGATATGATTATTATCCGTGGCACTAATCACTATCCTCAGGACATCGAGCAGACAGTTGAGAAAAGCCATCCGGCTTTACAGGTAGGTGGCGGTGCTGCTTTTTCAGTAACCGTGTCCGACAATGAGGAACTGGTTGTTGTCCAGGAGGTCACTCGTCAGGCCCGAAAAGATGATATGAATGAAGTGTTTCGCTCTATTCGGGCGGCAATTTCTGAAAACCATGATTTACAGGTTTATGCGATGGTCTTAATCCGTCCATTGACTGTTCCAAAAACATCGAGTGGCAAAATCCAGCGCCATGCAGCCCGTAACGCTTACCTTCAAGGTAACCTGGAAATCGTCGATGAATGGCGTTCCCGCCCAGTGGGTCAATAATCGTACGCTCGGCATGGATAAACCTCCGGAAAAATTCCAATCCTGGGAGCCCGGCCCGGACCACCCCGTAATCAAACCAGGCCAGGCGGATATCTGGCGAATCCCTCTGGAAGATACCCGGCTTGACCCTGCCATGTTATGGGAGAGCCTTTCAAGCGGCGAGCAGGGGCGTGCTCAGCGGTTTCGCTTTCCGGTTCATCGACAGCGTTTCATCCTGGCCCATGCTGCACTGCGCAACATCTTGTCACGTTACCTGGGCTTGCCGGCCCGGCGCTTAGAATTCAACCATAATGCATATGGAAAGCCGGAATTGACCTTGCAAGATGGTGGAGATTGGCTGAGCTTTAACCTATCTCATTCTCACAGCCTGGCGCTGGTCGCGGTGAGTATTAAACGCGCTGTGGGGGTGGATATCGAACAGCTCCGCGTGGACCTGGCGGATGAAAAGATTGCCCAGCGATTCTTTTCTACCCGAGAAGTGGCTGATTTACGATCATTGCCTGAAGACCAGCGCACACAGGCCTTCTTCGCCTGTTGGACTCGCAAAGAGGCTTTTATCAAGGCCCTTGGTCAAGGATTGTCGATGCCTTTGGATGCATTTGATGTCAGCCTGTTGCCGGAGGAACCAGCTCGAATTATCCAAACTCGTCCAGATCCGGCACAAGCCTTGCAATGGAATCTTTATTCCCTTTGGCCTGAGGTCGGTTACATTGGCGCTCTGGTTGTCGAAGGGATTGTGGAACAGATCAATTGCTGGCACTGGACTGTTGTAGGATGCAATAAACCATCTGATGAAGTGGCTTGACGCAAGCCAGGGATTATGCTACCATCATTGCAAATTACATTAAAAAGTAATATTCCTTTTGCGGTAATCGATCTAGCGGGCAATAGCTGCTAATCAGCGATACAAGGAGGCTGGAATGAATCAAAAACGTGCCCTGGGGTTTTTATCCGGATTATTGATTGTTATCATGCTGGCGGCGTGCGTCCGGTCAGCTTCGACGCCGCCTACGGTGGTGACCTCACCTGCTGGAGGGGCGGAAGAAGGCAATGTTCAAGTAGAGCCTGGGGCTGAAACCTCCAAGGGGCAGACAATGCCCACCAACGAAGTTCTTCAACAATTGGAGCTATTTGTCACTCAGACAGCTGCAGCCGGTGGTCAAGCGCCAGGTGCGGAGCAGCCTGCCTCACCTGCGGTTGAGGGGACCCCATCAGCGCAAGAAGCTGCTCCAGTGGAAGCGTCCCCTGAAAGTAGCTCAGAACAGCCAGCGGCTGAATCGACCGCTCCAGCGGCGCCTGAAGCACCCCCTGCCGAAGCGGTTGCTATTACCGCCACGCCGGGTATTCCAAAATCTTACACTTTGCAGCCGGGTGAGTTCATCTATTGCGTTGCTCGGCGCTTCGATGTCAACCCGCTAGAACTGCTTAGCATCAATGGATTGAGCACGAATTCGGTCGTCCGCGGCGGGATGACACTGAAAATCCCCCAAACCGGAAACTCCTTCCCTGGCGAGCGCTCGCTCCTGGCGCACCCAACCACCTACTCAGTCCAGAGTGGTCAAAATATCTATGAAATAGCTTGTGAATTTGGCGATATCAGCCCAGATATGATTGCCCTGGCGAATGGTTTGCAAGAACCCTACACCCTGACAGCTGGCCAGGTTTTGACTATTCCGTAATCGCAGCATGTGCTTTTGAAAAGATAGGTTAATTTGAAAAAATCGGCCTGGCCGATTTTTTCAAATTAACCCGATAGATAATGATGTTTGTGAGGTTCGGATGGGTTACGAAGTACTGAGTTCAAATATAGTCTTTCGGGGGAAAGTTTTTAATGTCCGGATTGATCAGATCCGCTTTCCGGATGGAAGAATCGGTCGGATGGATATATTGGAGCATGCCCCAGCAGTGACAATCCTACCGATTGATGCGGATGCGAAAGTCTGGTTTATCCGCCAGTATCGTCACTCCTCTGGAGAGGAGATTTTGGAACTTCCAGCTGGGGTCATGGAGCCGGGTGAGTTATCAGCAGAAGCAGCCCAGCGTGAGTTGCGTGAGGAGATTGGAATGGCGGCTGGAAAACTTGACTCGCTAGGTGAGTTTTACCTGGCGCCGGGTTATTCCAGCGAATATATGCATGTTTTTCTGGCGACGGAGCTTTACCCCGCAGCCCTGAAACCGGATGATGATGAAGAGATTGAGATCGTCAAGGTATCTGCCCAGGAAGCACTTTCGCTAGGAGCCAGAGGGATGGTGAAGGACGCGAAATCCCTGGCCTCGCTATTGCTCTGGTCTCTCTTGAGGAAAGTGTAAACCGTATTATTCGCGCGGCTGGAGAGGGTCGCTTCGCCGGCTACCAGGCTTACGCCGAGATGTTGACCGGCGCCCACCGGTATCTGGGCTGAGTAAAGTATTCAACCAGGTAATTGCCCGGCTGTCGTATTCGCGCCGGCCGCAGATATCACATACCCAGGCTGGAAAATTGGGAACCGTAACCAGTTCTTCATTCAACCAGGTGAAGTAAGTAATATACTGCAAATGAAGAACACCAGTCTGGCATTCCGGGCACAACCCTGCGAATTTTGGCGGGCTTTCTTTTTGTTCCTGCGCCATGGCGGTACCCCTTAACCTTTCGCCTCTAGCAGAATCTTTACCCCGGCACTGGTGCCGATCCTTTCTGCCCCTGCCTGGATCATTGCCCGAGCATCTGGCAGGCTACGGATGCCACCCGAGGCTTTGACCTTCATCCCAGGCCCTACCACCCGTGACATCAGTTCCACGTCTTCAGCCCGAAGCGAAGCCAGTTGAAGTTTTTACATAGTCTAATCCTGCCGCCTTGGCTACCAAGCAGGCGATGATTTTCTCGGTGCGGGTTAATAACGCCGTTTCGAGAATTACCTTGACTATCGCCCGCTGATTATGGGCAACCTGGGCAACACCAAGCATATCGTTCAACACCAAGCCATATGCCTCACTCTTCAATGCACCGATATTCATTACCATGTCAATTTCAGTTGCACCTACCTCTAGAAGCGACAGGGTTTCAAAGGCCTTCTGAGTCGGCAGGGAGGCTCCAAGCGGAAAGCCAACTACAGTGCAGATTCCGACCTTTGAGTCCTTCAACAGTCCACTGGCAAGTGGAACATAAACAGGGTTTACACAAACGGTCGCAAATTGATATTGGGCTGCCTCCGTGCACAAGGTCTTGATTTGATCCGCTGTGGCATCTGGCTTTAGCAAGGTATGATCAATCCAGGCCGCGATCGCCTGTCCGACGGGTTGGGCAATGACGCGCTGCTCGGCCGGTAGTTCGTTTTGGTATTCTTTGGCTTGTTTCAAGATCGTCGCGATAATTTCCATTTCGGTCTCTTATACTTTTTTATGGTGCTGCACTAGCAGGGTTCGCGTGTTCAATCGTCCCCCAATTTTGGGGAGGCCAGTAAACAAAGATTGCTTTTCCAATTACATTTTCCATTGGGACCGGGCCCCAATTATGTGAATCGGAGGAGTTATTCCGGTTGTCTCCAAGCACAAACAGCGAGTTTTCCGGAACCGTGATTTCAGTCTGGTAGGCCGGAGCGGCAGCGATGTAGGGCTCATCGATCAAGATATTATTAACGGTAACCTGTCCATCTGCCACACGCACGCTATCTCCCGGCAAGCCGATCACTCGTTTGATGTACTCTTGTTCTGGATCGCGTGGGTAATGGAATACCACTACGTCTCCGAGTCGGGGCGAGCCTAATTTATAGGCTAGTTTGTTGACAATCACAAATTCACCAGTTTCCAGGGTTGGCTGCATGCTGAAACCATCCACCCGAATCCGGGCTGAAACCGCATTGATAATCGCAAAGAGCACCAGCGAAAGTACCAGGGTTTCCAAGATATCCAGCACATACCTTAATATCCCAGATTGCCTTTCGGGCTGAGGAGCTACTGGCTCAGGAAAGCTTTCGGCCTGGTAATTTTCCAAACTTGTTTCTCCAGTATTATTCATTTAAACCATTATATAACCGCTTAGGAGGCGGGACAAGGTATACAGGATTAATTTCTAATGATTATCGGCGGGATTTCATTATCATTCTGATCGGCGTGCCCAGGAAAGGGTATACCTGGCGGAGCTGGTTCTCTAGATAGCGGGTGAAACTGAAATGACCCAGCTTGGGATCGTTGACATAGATCAAAAAGGTTGGTGGATCGCTGCGCACCTGGGTACCATAATATATTTTTAGCTGCCGACCAGCATGAGAAGGCGCAGGGTGTTCATCTTGCGCTTTTTGCAGGATTTGGTTCAGTTGGGAGGTTGAGATACGCACCAAGCGCTCTTCCTGTACCTGTAGCGCCAGGGGAAGGACTTTCTCCACTCGCTGACCGGTCTTGGCCGAGATAAATAGAACTGGAACGTAATCCATGAAATTTAATTCTCGGCGTACTTGCCGGGTAAATTCTTCCATGGTATAGCTGTTCTTCTCGATTGCATCCCACTTGTTAACCACTACGACCGCGCTTTTCCAGGCATCCAAGATAAAACCGGCGATATGGGTGTCCTGGGCAGTCAAGCCGCTGGTGGCATCAATTACCAACAGGGCGACATCCGCTCGCTCAATTGCGCGTAAGGATCTGAGTACACTAAACTTTTCGACGCCCGGCTCGATCCGGCCGCGCCGCCGGATCCCGGCGGTGTCGATCAAGGATACCGGGAGTCCATTGAAAACCAGGGCTGTGTCGATTGCATCGCGGGTGGTCCCTGGGATCGGGCTGACAATCACACGCTCTTCGCCAACCAGGCGGTTTAGCAGGCTCGACTTGCCGACATTTGGTTTCCCAACAATGGCGATTTTGATCGAATCGTCCGGTTCTTCGCTGGCTGCCTTAGGAAGCGCTGCCACCAGCGCGTCCAGCATATCGCCAGTGCCCGTCCCATGGACGGCTGAGATCGGGTAGGGTTCACCCATTCCCAGTTCATAGAATTGCAGAGCCTGGGCTCGCAAACCGGCACTGTCGGCTTTATTGACCACCAGGAGTACCGGTGGGAAAGGTTTTCCATCTCGCTCATGCTGGTGACGGCGCAAAATCTGGGCCACTTCTCGGTCTGCAGCGGTCACGCCGCTATCGGCTTCGGTGACAAATAACACCAGGTCAGCCTCTTCGATCGCATTCAATGCTTGGGTGCGAATCTGTTCGATAAAATCGGCCGATCCAATCGAGAGCGGTTGGTGTTCCCGACCAGTTTGGGTAGGATCAATGCCACCGGTATCTACGATGTCAAACGTGACCCCAGTCCATTCGGCTTCAGCAACCAGCCGGTCGCGCGTCGTCCCCGGCACATCATCGACAACAGCCAGGCGTTCCTCTGCCAGTCGATTAAACAACGTGCTTTTACCGACGTTCGGCCTTCCAACGATTGCTACAACAGGTTTTGACATAAGAATTCTTTCTATGGGCGGCGGGTTGGTGTTGGCGTCAGGCCAGCAGGAGCGGTAGGGGTTGGGGCAGTTACGATGATCACCTCAACTGCCTCGGGTAGGATGGCTTGGATCTGCACCTCGTCGGGCGCCAGATCTAGCATTGGGGTAATTTGGTAGGTACCCTCGTTCAAGTCTGTTAGGTTAACGACTGCTCGGAAGCTGGTTGCGGTTAGCCCATCCAGGACTGGCAGCGGCCCAGTAATAATTATTTCGACGGAGAGAGGAGAAATTGAGGCCGCCAGGGTAGGTGGTAGACCGAGTGTCTCCACCGGCACGCTAAGAGTCAGGCTCCCCTCGATGGCAGCGACGCCCACCTGCACCAAAACGCTGGGCTCACTAACTAAAGTAATCCCCTCGGGTAATTGCAGGGCGATATTGAAATCTGTGTCATCACTTAAGCCTGTCAGGTCAACTGGGGCGGTTTCGACATAACCAGGCAACTCGTTTACCAACTGAGGATTTGACGAATAAACCGTGATGGTTGGTGGGGTGACCGATATATTTGTCAGCCGGTATCCTTCCGCCAGTTGGCCTGTGGTAACCACCTTTACCGCAACATTCTTATACCCACCCAATATACTGATCGGTTGTAAGATGCTGATTTCCTTGGGTGAAAGGACCACCCCAGAAATTGTTGATCCGGTTTCATCCAGGGCGCGCACCTGTACACTTGTTCGGACCGACTGGCTGGAGCCAGAAATATCCAGGGATGCTGAAACGCTCGCCACGCGGTTAACTGCTGATGCTGGCCCGCTAATCGCGATTTGTTCAGGTGTAATCTGGGGCTGGCCTTTGCGGTAGCCCAAGGGCGGCTCGCCCTTCACATTCACCTGGACAGGCAGGTTTTTACTGGTAAATTGCTCAAGGACTATTTTGATAACGGCAGGCTCGACGCTCTGAATCCGAATCGGGCTTAAGCCAACTGAAGTGTTTACCTTCACCTCTTGCTCGCCGGAAGTCAATCCCGTCAGGTCAATCCAGGCTCGCACCAAGTCAGGCTGGCGGTTTAGTTGGTCCCAGATCGAGCGTGGCGCTTTTAGAGTCATCACAGCCAGCTCCGGAATTTCATTCGTCAGGAGAAGATCCGGGGCCAGGCCGATTCGTTCAATGGTAACGGGTTGGAATGCACCATCCTGGTTTGGGTCCGCAGTCACGACCGCTGAGGCCCAAACCGTAACTGCCAGGACAAAGGAAAGTAGTAAGGTGCCCAGATTTTTAAGTAACCAGCGAAGGATAGTCATGGCGATTTCTCCGAGCCATCCTCGCGGCCGGGAAATAACCGGCCAAACAGTCGCGCCAACCGGCTGGGGGGTTTCCCTGGGTGGAAAAAAGCCCGCAGGACATTCTCGAGTCGCTCGCTGTCCAATCTTCGAATCATTCTTCCGGCATGGACCACCGAAATGCCGCCAGTCTCCTCCGATACGACCACCGCGACTGCGTCGCTGACCTCCGAAATCCCTAGGGCGGCGCGATGCCTTAATCCCATTTGGCGCTCCGGTGATTTCGCCAACACGCCGCTGGAAGAGAGTGGCATAACTGCGGCAGCTGCTACCAGGCGGGTGCCTGAAATAATTGCCGCGCCATCGTGCAGAGGTGTGTTTGGGTAGAAAACCTGCAGGATCAACTCAGGAGTGACCCGTGCGTCCATCGGCACGCCGGTCTGAACGTACTGATCAAGGCTGTCGAAGCGCTGCAGAATAATTAGCGCACCATGTTGGCGGCTGGAGAGCCGGCTGCAGGCGCTGACCACAGCGTCAATCGTGTCCTGTGTTCGGACTGGGGCAGACTCCGCCGGCCGCAGGGTGCTAGCTCGGCCTAACCGTTCCAAAGCCCGGCGGATCTCAGGCGCAAAGATGACTGGGATTACCACGATTAGCGCGGGTAAGGTCGCGTTCATCAAGGTTGAAAAGGCTGGTAATACTTCGACCGTTGACAGCAAGGTTACCAAGACAAACAGGAGCAAGACACCGCGCAGCAAGGCCATTGCCTGGGTGTCGCGCACCAGCAGCAGAATAACAAAAAATACCAGGGTCACCAGTGCCAGATCGATAACACTGAGCCAGGTTAACCGGTCGAAAATAAAGATCAAGTTTGCGACCAGATCATTGATCAAGGCCAGCACAGTTGCTTAACTCCATAAATCGGCAGTTGTCTCATCCATTAGGAACAACTTATTCCAGTTCTCAAGAACCCGCTGCCATAATTCTTCTAGGCCGTTGTTGTTGGGTATTACCACATCCGCCGCGGCTATCTTTTCTTCCTGGGGCGGCTGAACGGCAATACGTTGATTTGCCAGGGCTTCGCTCATCCCACGTTGGCTAACCAGGCGGGACAATTGTTCTGCTGGTAAGGACCAGGTCGTCCAGATTGAATCGCATAAATCCGGGTAGCCTGCCTCGATCAATTTGATCGCTTCGATAACAATCACCTGCTCTGGCGCTTTGCGGATGGTTTGGTCTACCTTTTTACGAACTTCAGGGTGGACGATCGCCTCTAACCGTGCCAGGGCAGCTGGATCTGAGAAAACGATTTGCCCAAGCCGTCGTCGGTCGATTTCGCCATCTTCGCCCAGGATTTCCCGGCCAAAGGCTGCCAGGATTATTGGGAAGGCCGGTTCCTGGCTATGGATGACCTGGTGGGCCAGCGCGTCCGCATCGATTCCACCCGCGCCAAGCTTTTCCAGCATTCTGCGCACCTCGCTCTTCCCGGTGGCAATATTGCCGGTCAACCCGATCACAAATTTTCCAGGCCAGGCGCTCATCTTCCCTCCGGATTCAATTGTAGCCGGGG
>CAZAGA010000035.1:14400-16785 GCA_964484335.1 uncultured Anaerolineaceae bacterium | reverse complement strand
CAGGCTGGCCTGCTTGAAAACCGATTGGTTACCGTTTTGCCCGGACTCGGCGTGTCCTTCCGCTGTCCTTGCGTGAAGCGAACCTGTGACCCTCGATACGCTGTGGAGGCTTTTCAGGCTGGCAGGAGGTTGGCGAGGAACGCCTGCTCCGATCGCGGCATAGGCCTGAGTCCATTGGCTGGCATGGTTGGAGATGCGCCAATCCTGCCAGGTAGTTTGCTGCGCCTGGCGTCCAAGCCTGGCGGCAAACTGTGGATCTTCGATCAGTTGTGCCAGGCAGTCTTCCCACTCTTCCAGGGAGCCTGCCAGGAAACCATTTTCGGCATGCCGGACGATCGAGGCGTAGGCTTCGCTGCTGCTGTAAACCCCAGGCACGCCCAGGATGCTGTATTCGAGAAACTTGATCGGGCTCTTGCAATGGTTGAACTGCGAATCTGCCAGGGGGGCGATAAAAATATCGGCGTGCTGGTGTGAAAACTGCGCTGCAAAAGCTGGATAGTCATAGTTTTCTAGTGGCGCCCAATTCACCGGGGCTGAGCAACCCGCCAGGAGGCTGGGAGGCCGGGCTCCCCAGAAAGTAAATTCGAGTTGCCCTGGGTAGCGGCTGACCAGGCGAAGTAATGCGGGGGCGATCCTATCCAGGTCGGCGGTGTGGGTGTTGGAACCCATGTAGCCGATGCCGATTTTGTCAGCAGGCCGCTCGGACACCGGGCGGGGCTGCCAGAGCTGGTCGTCCAGGTAATTCGGGAGCAGGCAGGTATTTGGGTTGAGAGACTGATACACCCGTTGCAGAGCAGGCGTCGTGGTGGTGATCAGGTCAGCTTCCAGGATCACCCGCAGCATCGCCGGGCGGGCAGCCGCATAATACCCACTGACTGCGTCGGGATGGTCGGGGGGCAGATCGAGCAGCAGGTCATCGGTGTCGTAGATGACCGGTTTGCCTGCCTGGCGGGCGATTTCGAGGATCCGGTTGAGGGTTCCGTTTGAATAGCCGGGAAATTCACGCTGGATTAACAGCGCGTCAGCCTCCAGCGCGGCCTCGGGATAGATGGTCCCGTCCTGGACGCCTGGCAAGAGCTGGATGCCGGCTGCCTCGAAAGGCCGGACGATGCGCAGCATACTGACCGGGTGCTTCCAGGGGTACGGCGCAAAGGCCGCTACGCGGTTAATTGGTTTCGGTGATCCGGGATTCATAGCAAGGGCGCTCAATACACCTGGCATGCCGGAACAGGTCAGCCAGGCAGGGTCATCTCCCTCAAGCGAGGTCGATCGATGCCAAAGTGGGCTTGGGGTGGTCAGGCGTCTTGCATGGCCAGTTGCAGCGCGTCTTCCCAATCGGGCAGGCGCAGGCCAAAAGCCTGGGTGAACCGATCGCAATTCAGGGCAGAAAAGAGGGGGCGCGCAGCCGGGCTTGGAAAATCGCTGGTCCGGGCAGGGATCATTTCCTCGACAACTTGCTCCTCGGGGTGGGGATCCAGGCTCAGGATCGCCCGGGCCCAATCCAGGCGGCTGGTAAACCCGTTGCCGGCCAGGTGGTAGATCCCGCGATGTCCTGAAAACCATTCGTAGAGCGAGGTGCCTTTTCCAGCAGCAGTGCTTAGGGCGAGCAGTTGGGCAGTGATTTCGGCCAGCATGCGCGCCCAGGTCGGATTGCTCACCTGGTCTGCAACGATGCTCAACTGGCGATTCTTGCGCGCCCAGCCGAGGACTTTGGTGACAAAGCTGTCCCGCCGCAGGCTATAGACCCAACTGGTTCGCAAGACCAGCGCGGAGCCCCCCGCCTGCAAGATAGCCTGTTCCCCGGCCAGCTTGCTTCTGCCATAGACGTTTAATGGGTTGGGAGAGTCGCTTTCTAGATAAGGGGTGCCTTTTGTACCATCAAACACGTAGTCGGTCGAAAAATGGACCAGGGCAGCCTGGCTGGCGAGCGCTGTTTCTGCCAGGATGCCCGGGGCAGTTCCATTAATCGCCAGGGCCAGCTCGGGTTCACTTTCGGCGCGATCCACGGCGGTGTAGGCGGTGGCATTGATGATGATTTCTGGCTGGATCGAGCGGATGATTTCCGGAAGGCCTTCCGGCTGCGCCAGGTTCAATTCTGGGAAATCCAGGGTGATCACCTTGCCCAGGGGCGCCAGGGTGCGGTTTAACTCCCAGCCAAGCTGGCCTACTTTTCCGAGAAGCAAAATCTGCATGGTTATCCAGTGAATGAGACTTTTTCGTCGATCAGGCGCAGGAGGTAGTCGCCATAGCCATTATTCTTTAATGCCAGGGCCTGTTGGCGAAGTTGTTCTTTCTGAATATATCCTTTGCGGTAGGCGATTTCTTCGGGACAGGAAATCATCATCCCCTGCCGGTCTTCGACTGCCTGGACAAAATTGGCGGCCT
>CAZAGA010000035.1:12399-14300 GCA_964484335.1 uncultured Anaerolineaceae bacterium | reverse complement strand
CAGGAAATCATCATCCCCTGCCGGTCTTCGACTGCCTGGACAAAATTGGCGGCCTGGAGCAAGGATTCGTGCGTCCCCGCATCTAACCAGGCAACGCCGCGCCCCATAATCTCTACCTGGAGCTGGCCCTGGGCCAGGTAGATCTGGTTGAGGTCGGTGATCTCCAGCTCGCCGCGGGTAGATGGCTTCAGGCTGGCGGCTAGTCCTCCCACCTGTCCATCGTAAAAATACAAGCCGGGTACCGCGTAATGGCTGCGGGGATGGGCTGGTTTTTCTTCGATGCTCAAGGCTCGCCCGCTGCTGTCGAATTCGACCACGCCGTAGCGCTTGGGGTCGCGCACGGGGTAGGCAAATATCAACGCTCCGCTGGTGAGCTCGGCGGCCATGCGCAGCTTTTCGGGCAGCCCGGTGCCAAAGAAAATGTTGTCGCCCAGGATCAGGGCGACTGGCTGGCCATCCAGAAATTCTGGTTGAACCAAAAAGGCATCCGCCAGACCGCGTGGTTCAGTCTGTTCGGCATAGCTGAACTTTAGCCCCCATTGACTGCCATCCTGGAGCAGGTTTTTAAAGCCTGGTAAGGCATCCGGAGTACTGATCACCAAAATTTCCCGAATCCCTGCCAGCATGAGCATGGACAGGGGGTAGTAGATCATGGGCTTATCGTAGACCGGCAAAAGTTGCTTGCTGATGCTGATCGTCAGAGGATACAAACGAGTTCCCTTACCGCCCGCCAGGATTATTCCTTTCATCTCATCGTCCTCCTGTGTAGATGGGTTGCACTCATCGTTTGACTGACCCGGGCGTGCCTGGGTTGCTCAGGGCGCCGGGGCGCGCTGGTCATAATTCCTGGCCAGCCACTGTTGGAAATTTTCCTGTTGTTGGATTGCCTGGAGCCATTCGGGGTGGCCCAGGTACCATTCGGCTGTTTTCAGCAGGCCGGTGGAGAGCGAGTAGCGCGGCTGCCAGCCCAGGTCAGTTTGGATTTTGGTGCTGTCCATGGCATAACGGCGATCGTGGCCCGGGCGATCGGTCACAAAGCGCATCAGGGATTGGTGCGGCGCATAGGGCGAGTCTGGCAGGCACTCGTCCATGATTTCGCACAGGGTCTGCACGACCAGCAGGTTGGCAGGCTGGTTGCCGCCGCCAATGTTATAGGTTTCCCCAGGCCGGCCTTTGGTGATGACGCTCCAAATGGCATCACAGTGATCTTCAACATACAGCCAGTCGCGGATTTGCAGGCCGTCGCCATAGATGGGCAACGGGCGCCCGTGGGTGGCATTGGCGATCATCAAGGGGATCAGTTTTTCAGGAAACTGGCGCGGGCCATAATTATTCGAGCAATTGGTGATGCTGACCGGCATTTCAAAGGTGTGGCCGTAGGAGCGCACCAGGTGATCGCTGGCGGCTTTGCTGGCTGCATAAGGCGAGTTCGGCGCATAGGGCGTGGCTTCGGTCCAGGCTGGTTCATCTCGCCCGAGCGAACCGAAGACTTCATCGGTGGAAATGTGGTGAAACCGGCAGCCAGCCAGGTCAAGACCTTGTTCGTTGATCCAGTACTGGCGGGCGGCTTCCAACAAGTTGAAGGTGCCCACTACGTTGGTGCGGATAAAGGGTTCGGGGTTGACAATCGAGCGATCGACATGGGTTTCGGCGGCAAAGTGCACGATCGTACCGATCTGATACTGGTGGAGCAGGCGATTGACCAGGGCCCGGTCGCAAATATCACCCTGGACAAGCTGGTGGCGGTTGGGATCGGGCAGGTCATTCAGGTTTTCTGGGCTACCGGCATAGGTCAGGCTGTCCAGGTTGATGACCTGAATATCGGGTTCTGTTTGCAACAGGAAGTGGATAAAGTTCGAACCAATGAAACCGGCTCCGCCGGTGACCAGGATATTTTTCAT
>CAZAGA010000035.1:5472-12299 GCA_964484335.1 uncultured Anaerolineaceae bacterium | reverse complement strand
ACAGCCACGTCAAAAATTTCCCCGGCAATCACCCGCACCAGCTTCCCCTGGGAGTGGCGGATTTGATAATGCAAGCCACGCAGGATGCCGCCTTTTGAGCCTGAGTGGTTGTCCTGGACAAAATACGGTCCGATCCCGGCGGCTGAGAATTTGTCTGCCCGGTAGCTTTCCAGGAAAAAGCCGCGCTCGTCTTTGAAGGCGCGTAAATCAATCTGGATGACGTCTGGAATGGCAGTGGAGGTGAAGATCATACTGGCTGAGGGATTTTACCACAGGCATAGAGTTTAATATCGTAGCTAAATTGGTCTGATTTGCTCTTAATTGAGTGTACCAGGTTTAGCTTTTCGCCAGCTTGACAGACTTGAAAGGAGCCATTTTCTAAGCCCGGGAAAAAACCGCCGGGTAAAACCAGGTAATCCGGCTGGTATTGCAGGATGGCCCAACTGGCTGAATCGTTGTAACTGCCGCCGGGTTGGAATTGGCGGGCAATCTCGGGCTGGATCAAGCCGGCGAAATCGACCATAGCTCGCTGGGAGTAGTAGCCGAGCGCGCCGACCTCGAGCGCGCCAACCTGGGCATCCGGGGGACTATGGGCGGCCAGCCATTCTCCGGCCTCCTGGTAGGCTTTCATGCGTGGATCGGGCCTGGCTCGGACCAGGCTAAGATGGTGAGCCTGGCCAATGGCCAGGCTGAAAATCAAGATTGCCGGCAGGGCTTTCAGATAAATATTTGCCCGGTTTGAGAAGTGCTTTTTTGCCTGGTCAGAGAGCACGGTGATTCCCAGGCCTGCCAGCATTACAAAGCCGGGTAGCAAGGGAGCATAATACCAGAAGTACCGGCTTACCCCCAGCAAGCTATAGGCCAGGAAGTAGCTTGCTGGCCAGGAGAAGAAAGCTCTTAAGGCAGGGATCGCCTCTCTACGCAGGTCCTTGATGATCCCAACGAACCCCAGCAGCCCAAGGGAACTTAACAGCCAAAAATAAGCCTGCTGAAAATAGGGTGCAAAGATGCTCAAAAAGCCGGGGACAAAGCGCTGGCTTAAACCGAGGAACGCCTGCTGTTGTTTGACAAACAGGGTGTCTGGGATTGGCGATCCAAAGGTGAGAGTCAGAAAGATCAACCACGGCAGTAGAAAACCGAGGAAAATCAGGATAGCACCCGATCCAGCCCGGCGAAGGGTTGGTTTTTCCTGCGGAGCAGCCAGCCTGCAGCGGAGCAAGAAATCTAACCCGAGCAGGGCTGGAACCAAAAGGCAATCCCAGCGGGTCAACACTGCCAGGCCGGCCATCAGTGCAGCCAGCCCATAGCGCTTCTGGGCATAAAAAGCGAAAGACCCCAGGCAGAGAGCCAGTGCAAGCGGGGTCTCTGAGCCCAGGGTTCCGACAATTACCGGGGAGGATGGATAAAAAACCAGCCCAGCCCAGCCAGCGATTGGGAACCGCCAGGTTTGGGCCAGGCTCCAAAGAAATAAGCCGCCGAAAGCCAGGCTAAGGGCACCGATGCAATTGGCCAGTCGGGGAAGATCCGACCAGGCCAGGGATCCTGTTCCCAGGAGGAGGGCAAAAAAAGGCGCAGTGGTGCTGAGGACCCGCTCGGGCGGACCGGGGTCGCCTGGGTTATATACCAAGCCGTGGCCTGCGCTCAGGTTTTGGGCGTAGCGGTAGGTAATGAATGGGTCGTCGTAGGACCAGTTTCCAAAAGTAGCCAGGAGTAAACCGGTCACCAGGGTAAGGTAAATTACTGCCGGGATTGGCTTCATTGTCCGTACCGATCCAGCGACGATCGAACTGGATTGTTTCCCCCGCTGATTTTACGGGATGAGCTCAATATAGAGCGGGCTTTTCACGTTAAGCTGGTTGTTTTGCGGAACAACCAGGTTGCCATATTTATCCACCACACGCAGCACGCCAGTTGGCAAGGCAATTGGATGAGGCTGGTCATCCGGGGACCAAAGGACGTGAATTCGTTTCCGGTTGGACTTAAACTCGTAGGCTCTCAAGCCGGGATAGCTAAAAAGTTGCTGGCTGAAGTTTACCCCTCTCAGCTCCTGGGAGAAGAACTGCAAGGCATAAAAGGATGGCAGGGGCTCACCGGACGAGTCGAGCAACTGGCCGTAGCGCCAGCCTGGTCCTTCAAACGTGTGCCAGATTGTCCCGACCAGACCGTTGGCCCAATTGCGTGCATAAAGCCAGACGACATAATCCGCCTGAGCTTCGAAGAAGTCGCTGCCGGGAGGGCTGCACAGCTCGGCAACCGGGCAGAGCAGCGCGCCTTCACTGTGGAAGATGGGCTTGCTGACGCCTCGGCTGGCCATTACACTGCGGAGATAATCGATTTTTCCGAGTACCACGCCGCCGCGGTGGCTCCAGTAAGGGTGATTTTCGTCTCCAATCCCAGTGCCATCGTAGCCGGGAAAGGCATGAAAGCTGACGAAATCGAAATAGCTTGCGCCATTGTTCTTGCCGTTGTTGACCAGTATGCCTTCCAGGAATTTGGAAGGCTGGCAGTCTTTGCCGGCTGGGGGGTTGGTCGGATCGCAGTCCAGGAGCAGCCCGCCCACCAGCACGGATGCTGCCCGGTCGGCGGCTTTAATCGCCGGGTAGGCTTTTTCGAGCATTTTGGCATAATAGCCGCCGCCGAAATATGGATCGACGTAGCTGCCATCCGGATTGCGGCGATCATCCCCCCAACAGCCATAATTACTGTCGGGCGCCACGCTGCCGGTGGCAATATCTGGCTCGTTGCCGATCTCCCAATATTTTATGTAGTAAGGCGCCTGGCTATACCGCTTAACTGCCTCGCCCAGGAAGGCGGCAAAAGCATCCAGGGCGCCTTCGCTGACCGGCCCACAGGCATTGGGGGGGTATTTTTGTGCCCAGCTGGGGCTGAAGCGGATCGTAGCTATGATTTTGACGTTGCGCTCCGCCAGGTTAATCAGATTGGCCTCGTCTACGCCTGACCAGTCATAGGTCGGAGGGTTGGTGCGGTTTGGCTCAATCGCAGCCCAGTTTAGGGCTGGGACGCGGGCCCATTTGATATTGGCTTGCTGGATTTTGTCAGCAATCTCCAGCGTAGCGGCGCTGTGGGTCTCGGTCCCGATGCTGGCCGGGGTGCCAGGCAGGAAGTGAACGACCGGTAAGTAATAAATGATTTCTCCCTGGCTAGGCCCGGCAGCTTTCCCGGCCTGGTTTGGGATCCCTGGCAAGGTTGCAAGAAGCAGGATCGCCAGCGCGAAAATGCCAACCGACGAGGCTGGGAAGGTTCTTTGCAAAGCGGTTTGTCTCCGGTTCATCTCAGGGGAGCAAGCGGCGCAGGCGGATGCGCCAGCTCATTGGAATCCAGGCATAGATCCAGGGGCGGACTTTGGCCTTGAAAACCAGCGGTGAAAACCAGCTCCCGCCTTCGCGATAATGAACGCGCATCATTTCTGGCCAGCAACGATCATCCGAGACGACTGATTTTCCGGTCTGGTGCAGCCGAAAGTTCGCCCATAGTTGCGGTGTGTAGACGAGTGGCGCTTGACCGGCCAGGCGTACCCACAGGTCGTAATCCATGGCGAAGTAAAAGGTGGGATCCAGCGGGCCAACTTTCCGCCACAGGTCTGCTCGAAAGAAAGCTGCTTGCTGCGGGATGTGGACGTATCCCTGGCGCAGGCGGCGGTAATCGGTTTGCCGGGCAGGGAACTTGCCCAACACCGCGCCGTGTTCGTCGATCAAGTTGGCATCGCCGTATACCATGCTTGCCAGTGGGTGCGCTTGCAGGGCTGCCACAGCCTGGCTGACCGCCTGCGGCAGATAGGTATCATCGGAATTTATCCAGGCCAGGATTTCTCCCTTGGCCCGGGCAAAGCCTTTGTTGATCGCATCGGTTTGTCCCTGGTCGCGCTCCGATACCCACCAGCCAAGCCGGTCGGCATAGCGTTGGATAATCTCGGCGCTGCCGTCGGTGGAGCCGCCATCGACAATAATGTATTCAATGAGCGGGTAATCCTGGCCAAGCACAGATTGAATCGTTTCTTCAATAAAATGAGCTTGATTGTAAGAAGGAGTGACAATCGAGACAAGCGGCGTGGGGTTCATCGGCATCTAATCCCAGTTCAGATCAGGATAGTAAAGGCTGGCAACATCTTCGGTGAGTTGACGTACACGCCGGATTTCCTCCGGGCTCATTCTTTTCTTCCAGTTATGCAGGGCGGCCCGGCTGTCCAGGCGCACTGCATAGACATTCTGGCTGCTTGCCTCGCTTGGATTGTCGGAACTGCTGGATTCAAGGATCGTATCTTGCGCTAGCAGATTGAAATCCAGGCCAAGCGCGGAATAGAGTGCTTGATAACCATTCACCGGTTCTAGCGAGAGATCTTCGTGCCGGACAACCTGGATCTGGGGAAACCGGTTTTTGAACTCGGCGACGACTGAATACGCAATGCGCCACAACAGGCTGCCCTGGGCAAGGATATCGTTGGAAGCGGTGCGCTTTTCTTCTGCGACCAGGCCTTCGATCTCGGCCCGGAAAGGTTCGATCCAATCGCGCATTAACAGGGGTTGGTCGAGCAGATCCTGGAAATGAAATGGCCAGTTGAGGCGTTTCAAGCTGCTGGCAAAAGCAGCCGGGTGGCGTAGGGTAACCACGACCTGGCAGTTGAGGCGCTGGATGAACCAGGGGATGGAAAACAGCGCAAAGGGATCCTTGAGCAGTGGACGCTGGCGCGAGCTTGCTGAGAAAGCGCTCAACCTGGCCTGCCAGAAGGTTCTGGCATCCCGGCCCATCCGGAGGAGATCTTTCTTGGAGCGCAAGGAGCGGATTTCACTGCCCAGGTGGTATTTGAAATCCAGCATCTCTTGAAAGGCAGGGAGATAGCCAGCCTCGTTTTCAGGGCAGATGTAGGTGTACCAATGCCGGATGGGAATCCTGAGCACACCAGGCCGGTGGAGCACGTTCAACGGTTCGCTGATATAGGCAGCCTGCCCGCTGGCAGCCAACATCTTGCCTACCCAGGTGGTGCCGGTACGGTGTGCGCCGGTTACCAGGATGGGAGTGTTCATAGCTTCAGGCCTGGCCAATTCTGGATGGTTTGGATTTCTGGCGGCAAGGAGAGCAGCTTTTGGCGGGCAGAAGCTGGGCGCAACAGTCGATCGGCGCTTTTTTTGAGTCCTACCTGCACCAGGATAGCATAGGTGATCCGGTGCCAGTGCTTGAGGGCATAAAGCGGGCTGTTCAACAAGGCCCTGGAATAGTAGCGCAGCGCTTCGCCGGGCTGGTCACCGTCCAGGTAATAACGGGCTTCCAGGCGATAGGCTCCACCCAGGATGGTGCGTTTGTGCTGGCGAAATAATGGCGCCAGGTCGGGCTGGGTTTGCATCCATTCCAGGCTGCGCTGGGTTTCCCGGCTGAAACCGGCCGCCTGCTTGACGTTCTTCGCACCGGGGTGCTGGCGGGCTGCCGCCAGCACGTGCGGAATATGCTGGATCGGCGCCAGGCGCGCCATGCGAATCCATAGATGGTGGTCGAGCATGAAATGGTAATCCAGGTCGAGGTAGCCGGCTTGCTCCAGGACTGCCCGGCGCATAAAGACGGCTGGTTGGCAGATTATTCGGAAACTGAGTAAATCGACCAGGTTCCAGTTGCGAAAAGCCAGCTTGTTCACCGGCCGCCCGGTTTCATCGATACTCAAAGCATCGCCATACACCATTCCCAGGGCCGGGTTGGCGTCCAGGACTGCCACGGCGCGTTGGATCGCGCCGGGGAGATAGATGTCATCCGAGTTCAACCAGGCGATGACCTCACCGGTGGCTCGCCGGAAGCCCTTATTAATTGCCTCGGCCTGGCCCCGGTCTGGTTCGGAAACCCACCAGGCCAGGCGGTGGGCGTAACGGCGGATGATTGCCGGGCTTTCATCCGTGGAGGCCCCATCCACAACGCAATATTCCAGTTGGTTGCCATCCTGTTGTAGCACGGACTGGATGGTTTGTTCCAGGAAGGCGGCCTGATTGTACGAAGGGGTGACGATCGAAACCAGGGTCATGGCGATCCGGAAGTGCTACCGGCCGGAGTACGAAGGTCGTAAATGATATAGCCTTCGCCCTCTGCCAGGAGGGGATAATTTTCGGTTAGCATTTGCTTTAAGTCAGGCTGGTCGGTGAACTGGTTGAAGGCGGTGATCAGGAAATACGATTTTCCCTCAGTTCGCTTGGCAAAATAGCTTTCGAATTCTTTGCTGCTGCCTCGCAGGCTGGCCAGGGTGCGTTCACCGCGATTCGGCCATAAGCTTACCTTGCGCTGGCCGTAATACATCAATGGGTAACCGTATTCCTGGGTCAGGGCAATGATACTGCCATCGCGGGGGAGCAGGGAAGCAATTTGCTGCCAGTGTTCCGGCTCTGCTCGATAATCCTGGGCTTTGAGGGTGGTGATCGAAATCCAGGCATTGAACAGCAGCCCGATTGTGGCAACGGCCGCCAGGGCGATCTTCCAGATGGCCTTTTCTTGTGCGGCTCGTTCGATGATTATTTCTGCCAGAGGCGCCAGCGACAGGGCGATGATTGGGATAAGCTGGAGATGATAATACGAATGGGTATACATCTGGTAGGGCAAGAACAAGCCATACAGGACATAGCCTGCCCACAGGCTGATGAGCAACGCCCGGTAGCGGGGCGCAGCCAGGATGACGCCTGCCAGGCTGAGCAGCAGGACGGTCAGACCCATCAGGTTTTGAACCAGGTTGAGCCAGCGAACATAAAAATCTGGTTGGAGCAGCAGGTGGGATAGCGAGATGGTCCAGTCCTGGAAGTATTCTGAAGCACGTCCCTGGCGGTTCATGTAGAACAGGA
>CAZAGA010000035.1:3188-5372 GCA_964484335.1 uncultured Anaerolineaceae bacterium | reverse complement strand
GTCCAGTCCTGGAAGTATTCTGAAGCACGTCCCTGGCGGTTCATGTAGAACAGGAAAGTTGGTGCAATCAGCAGGGCGGCCATTGCCCAGACCTGGGCGCTGCGCCAGGCGCGTCGGAAGCCGAGCGAGTTGAGCACCACGACAACTGCAACTACCGCCAGGATGTAAGCGGCGACGAATTTGGTCAGGACGGCGATGCCGCCGAGTAAACCAGCCAGTAGCGCCCACTTCCAATCTGGTTTCTCGGACCAGCGATAAAAGCTGTAGGCTGAAAGCACCATCCACATCACCATCCCTGGATCAGGTTGGAAGGAACGGCTAGCCTGGACGGCAAAGGGCAAGATCAGGTAATAACCCAGCGCGAGCAGCGCCGCCAGGCCGGCGCTGAGCTGGCTAACCCGGCTTGTTCCAGCCGCGACTCCCCGTCGGGCCAGGTCAGCCAAGGCCAGCCCGCAGATCAGCCAGAAGATCGAGTTCCAAACTCGCGCTACCCAAAGATTTTCCTCGCCCATCAGGCGGTAGGTTTGGGCGGTCAAATATTCCAGGATGGAGGGTTCATATTGACCGGTCGAATTCCAGGCGGCGATAGCTTGCTCACGGACCTGCGAGTCGAGCTCAGGCTGTAGCCGGGCGTAGATGCCGCGGGCGATGATCGCACTGCGCAACTGGCGCGTAGGGTGGAAGTCAATCGGCTGGTCGGTGAGATCATACAGTCTCAAGCCAAGGCCGATCCCAAGCAGGAGCAGCGCCAGGATATAAAGCTTCAAGTTAGAAGAGGGTGTTGTAGTCAATTTTTTCGAAGACGGTCAATTTTCCACCGACGGTTGCATCCAGTACGCGGCGCCCAGATTGCTCAAACACCTGGCGTGCCATCCGGTACGATCGCTCAGAAGTCTCCAGATCCGGCAACTGCCAGCGAAAGCCCTTCCCGAAGTAAGCGGTGTGGAAATGGTCGGGATCGTCGCCTTGGGAGGTAATCGTCGTGTTTGGTTTGCCCTGGGTTGAAAAGTTGTGATCCACTCCAATCAGGATGACCTCTTTAAAGCCCATGAAATAAGCCAGTTGTAAGGCGACATAAGTGACTGTTGCGCCTTCCCACAGGCGACCGCGCACATCCCTGGCAAATTTGGGGCCGGTATAGGTGGTATGCAGGAACATCATATCATCCGAAGGTTGGATGAGCGGATGCGAACGCCAGGAAAGGAACTTGGGCATGGGCAGGGCGCGGATGTCTTCAGCGCATTGCTCGATCACCAGGCTGTTGATCGAGAGATAGTAGGTGGAAGGAAATCCAAGCTCAGGAAAAGCCAGGTAGAAGCGATTCATACCGAAGGTGAACTCGCTTTTAAGGCGGCTCAGATCGGTCTGGCGCAGGCTTGGACCATTGCCGATAATGAAACAGCGCTGGCCAGCATGCCTGTCCTGGTAAGCAGCCAGGCGGCGGACGCTTTCCCGGCGGAGCGGGTCAAAGGCGGCTGAAGGCCAGAGGGCGGCGCGCTGAAAGGCATAGTAGCCATTACTGGCGGTTTGCCAGAGCGGAGCGGGGGTGAGTTGCTTGAGTGTTTTTCGGAGGGTGGTCATCTGGTTTTGCTACTCCGTGCTTAACCGGCAAGTAGCGCCCCCATCCACAATCATCGCTTGCCCGGTCATGAAGGAGGATTGCTCATTGTCCGCCAGGAAGTAAATGGCGTGGGCGATTTCCTCTGGTTGGCCTACGCGGCCATTCACGGTTTTGCGGGCCAGGTTATCCAGGCGTTGCAAGATATCGGAACCAGACACGTGGCCACGGTTTAATCCGGCGCGCAGCATAGGGGTATCCACCGCACCGGGCAGGATGGCGTTAACGCGGATATTGTCGGGTGCGAATTCGATCGCCAGGGCGCGGGTCAACGCCAGGAGCCCACCTTTACTGGCAGCATAGGCGGCAATATTGGCAGAAGTTGCCACAGCGTGGACCGAGGACACATTCACAATCGCTCCACCTCCGGCGGCTTTGAACAAGCGGTGGGCCAGCTTGACGCTCAAGAACACAGAGCGTAAGTTGGAGGCCATTACGGCATCCCATTCTTCCACGCTGGTTTCAAGAACTGGCTTGGCGATTTGGACAGCGGCATTATTGACCAGGGCATCCAGGCGATCGGTGAACAGGTGCGCCTGGGCGAAGATGGTTTCAATGTTGCTGCC
>CAZAGA010000035.1:0-3088 GCA_964484335.1 uncultured Anaerolineaceae bacterium | reverse complement strand
TTCATCCACGGTTCGTTCAGGGGCACCAGCAGGTCGACTGGGATGCCTGGAACCAGGCGCTGAAAGCGTTCCAGCAGGGTGGTTTCGTAGGAGGTAATTTCCAGGTTTTCGAGCGCCCGGGAGTGGTTGCGTAGAACCGAGGCAATGATTTGCTCGCAGCCTGGCTCGGGCCCTTTTATTTCAAGCTCCAGGCCGATCTTCCCACTTAGCGTGTCCAGCACTTGATCCAGGCTGGAGATGACAAATTGGCCGGGGCTTGACTGGTCGGGCGGGTGGAGGGTAACCTGCTGGAGCTCGTGCCAGGTAAATTGAAAAATAGGTCCGGATAGGGAGGTGAGTTGTTCGAGGTAAAAGTAATGGTAAACGACTGGCACCCGGTCAGCCGTCAGGCGGACATCCAATTCGACTGCATCTGCGCCGAGCGCCAGGGCATGGAGAAAAGCCGGCAGCGTGTTTTCGGGTGCAAATTCCGGCGCGCCCCGGTGGGCGGTAATTTCAAACAAAGCGACTCAAGTCGTGGGTGGGTATTCCGAGCCCATCCAACAAATTGCGAATCGTATTCCAATGGACGCGTTCCCAGGCAGCCGGGCTGGAATTGGCATTGTGCGGTGCCAGCATGACCTGTTCCATTTGGAGCAGTGGGCTGTCCAATGGCAGCGGCTCTTTTTCGAATACATCCAGGGCTGCGCCGGCGATGCGCCCGCCTTGTAACGCCTTGACCAGGGCTGCCTCATGGACGATGGGGCCGCGCGCCGTATTGATCAAGACTGCCTGCTGGCGCATCAGCGCCAGGGTTTTTTCATTGATCAGGTGATAGCTGGTTGGATTGAGATCACAGTTTACGCTGACAAAATCAGCCCGGCTGAGTAAATCTTCCAGGGAGGTCATCTCGAGGCCATTCTCGAGGATAAAGTCAGGGGCAATTTCGATGATGTCATTGCCAAGTAGCTTCATTCCGAAGGCGCGCGCCCGGCGTAAGACCGCTTTACCGCAGTTGCCGACGCCGATCACGCCCAGGGTGCATTCGCTGAGCGATCGCCCAAGGATTTTGTTCCACTCTCCAGCTTTGACCGCGCGATCCATCCACGGCTGGCGGCGAGCAAAAGCCAGGATGTAGCCCAGCACTGTATCGGCAACTGGCAAGGTAAAGGCATTGGGGGTGCGCCGGATTTCAATCCCCAGGCGGGCTGCCGCTTCCTGGTCGAGTGAGTCAATCCCGGTGCCCCATTTGGAGATTATTTTCAGCCGGGGCAGGCAGGCTTCCAGGACGCGGGCTGTGTAGCGGTCATCCCCGCAAATCGCGCCATCAAATTGCCCGGCATAGGGCATGATCTCGGACTCCTCGAGGCGTTCGTGAACCTCTGGCAGGATCAGTTGGATGCCAAAGTGATCGAAGACCGGGCGGAAGCGGTCAATAGTCGGGAGCATGTAGGGAGCAGAGAGCAGGACGCTAGGCATAATTGTGATTAATCTACCGGGTTCTTTTTGAGTAAATCGACAATACTGAAATCAATCTCTTCATCGATATCCCAGGCTTCAGCGGCGTCAATCGGGTACATCAGTGGCCGGTCGCCAAGGCGGTTGCGGCGCGCCAGCAGGGTGGCGCGGGAAAAGATGTAAATACACGAGTTTTCCTCATATACCGGAGGCAGGTCCTGGGTCTGGAGCAATATTGCAGGATTATGGTTGATGGCTCGGCCAAGCTGGTCCCACAGGCGAGTCTGCAGGCGGGTCACTGAAAACAAGGAATCGTAGGCCGGGTAATTGGCCAGCAAAGCCTGAATAGCGCTGGAAATGGTTGCCGGGCGAAGGAGTGGGTTGGTGCTGTGGGTCTGCAGGTACAGGTCGGCTGAGACCTGCTCGGTATCGTAAGCCAGGATTTCGTTCATCGGGATGGTGTCCGCTCGTAATCGCTCCGGGCGTTCCAGCCGGGTGACCTGTGGAAAGTGCTGTTGCAGTCCATCCAGGATCACCGGGCTATCGGTATCGACCACGATCTCGTTCACGTCCGGAACCGCCAGCAGGCTGTGGAGGATGTGCTGGTAGAGCGGTATCCCGGCCAGGTTGCGATAGTTCTTGCCTGGCACACGTTGAGAATGGTGGCGCATTGGGACCAGTGCTACAATTTTCATGGCTACCAGTTATTGTCCTGTTCGTAATGGAGTTGGATCAGCAGGTGACCTGCTTTTTCTTTGAAATGGGCTTTATTGGCTTCAGTGAAATGTTCCTGCCAGTTGCCCGGTTTCCCTTTGCGGAAGGTGCCCGATTTTTTGGGAGCGATGGCCAGTTTGAGCGCTTCAATTGCTTGCAAGCGCGGCGTTTTTATCTCGGCGCCGCGGTTTTCCAGGTAATCAAGAAGCGTGTGGAAGGCTTTTTCTCGGTCCAAGATTAACGCTTCAAAACGCAGACTCAGCACGGTGGGCTGTTCTAGCCATCCCAGGTAGCCCGCGTAACGCTCTGCGACCGGTGTCAGCTCGGAACCGGTTTCCTGGACGCCGTCGATGGCTGCGTCAATCCGTTCTTCCATGGTGTGCAGCTTTTCGGTATAGTAACGGCGCATCCAATGGCCGGCATGCATCTGGGTGGCGTAGAAGATATGCGAGATAAGCATGTCGCGAGGATCACGGTAAACGAAAATCGTTGCCCGACCTGGCGCTGATAGGGCGGATAAGAAGGGTTCCTTTGCCAGGATATAGCCGTAAGCGAGGTCTCCAGAGCGCATGCGCTGGATGGCAGCCAGGATTTCTTTCTCCGGCAGGCGCTGGTTATCCTCGGTCCGGTTTACGGGTGGGTAGCCCGGATTGACGAATGGCCCGATTTGGGTCAGACCCTGGAGCACCTGACTGACTAGATGGGAACCTGATTTGGGCATGGCGTTGCCCAGCACGGCGGGGGCGTTTCTTAAAGCTTCAGAGCCCCAGCGCGCTGCGGCGGCAGCCCGGCGCGCTTGCCAGCGGATCGTCTTTAAGCCGTGTTTTACATTCGGGACAGCCATACCAGCCCTTTCGTGTTCAATAAATCTACAATTTCCCAAACCGATTGGAACGGAATGTCTAGCTCGTTGGCGATATCTGCCACGCTGCGGGTA